>CAYLLX010000040.1:0-5068 GCA_964384975.1 uncultured Candidatus Saccharibacteria bacterium | reverse complement strand
TAATTTCAAAAAAGAAGAGCCGAAAAATAATCCAAAAGAAAATTTTGCTTTGAAAGATATTTTAAATAAAGCTCTTTCTTCGAAAGAAGAGATAATAAAAGACAAAGGTGAAGTAGTTTTAACAGAAGTAAAAGAAGAGGCTAAAATTCCAGCCATGTCTTTGGATAGTTTAAATAAGCCTATGTCTGTAAATATCAACAACAAAAGCGACCGTTCTGCAAATCTTGATACTATGAATAGTTTGAAAAGTTTGATTTCAAATGTTGCTGTTCCTGTGGAAGAAAAAAAAGAAGAGGTGAAAAAAGAAACAATAGCTTTTGAAGAAAAGCCAAGAATAGATACACAAAAAACAGAAGAAAAAGTTTTAGAAAATAAAATAGAATTTAAAATTCCTGAGATTTCTAAAATAGAAGAAGTAAAAATAGTAGAAAAGATAGAAATACCTGAAAAAAAAATTGAAGAAAAAATAGAGGAAAAGAAAGAAGAAATAAAAATACCAGTTTTTGAAATACCTAAATTTGATATTCCAAAAGAAGAGGATAAAAAAGAAGAGAAAGCAGGCACCATGCCAAATCTCTCAAAACAAAATATCCAAGAAGTCCCCGAAGAAGTTTTGCGAAAGCTTTTTGAGTAAGATTAATTCACCGCTAAATACGTAGCTACTATCGCTGCGGTTTCGCCGCGGAGGGTAAGGGAACCGAGGGAGGATGTCATATAATTATTTTCTAAAGCTAAATCTTTTTCTTCTTCTGTGAATCCTCCTTCGGGACCAATAAAAATACTTGCATTTATTGCATCTTTTTTAAATTTAAAGATTTGATTTTGTATTTCTTCACTCAAAGTAAAGAAAACTTTTTCGTCATTTTTAGCTCCGTCTAAAAGAGCTTCTTTTATGTTTAGAGTATTTTTTAATTTTGGTATAAAGCTACGTCCTGATTGCTCGCAAGCTTCACGAATTATTTTTTGCAATCTTTCTGTATTTAATCCGGTTTTGACTGTGCGTTCTGTTATTATCGGTATTATTTCTGAAACTCCGCATTCGACAGCTTTTTGCACAGCAAGCTCAAAGTTTTCTTTTTTCAAAATTGCTAGATACAGAGAGACTTTTTTATTTGGATCTGTGCTCGGTATTTTATTTAAGATTTTTAGGTTGATTTCACCTTTTTCTATTTGTTGTATTTCTGCTAAAACCTGAGTCCCTTCTCCGTCGCAAAGTATCAATTTGTCGCCCTCTTCGAGTCTTAAAACACCCTTGATTTGTTTGATGTTTTCGAGATTTGTTATTTTAACAAAATCATTATTTAAATTGTATTCCCCGATAAATCTATGTAGCTTCATATGAATATGATATAATTAAATCAAGATTAATTCAAATTTAAATATGGCAAAAGGTAATAAAGTTCAAATAATCAAATACGCCCCGCCACCACCAGAGCTCCCTATGTATGGCAAAGTGAAAGCAGAAGAGGTTTCGTTTATTGGACGTACGAATTACTCAGCTGCATTGGAGGAGAAGAGATTTATTTTTGGATTAAAAAGAATAGACCGTCGAAGGCACCTGTATATTATCGGTAAGTCTGGAGTAGGTAAGTCAAAACTTCAAGAGCTTATGATCAGGCAAGATATCGCTTATGGATACGGAGTTTGTGTTATCGATCCGCACGGAGAGCTTATAGACGATATATTAGAATTTATTCCCGAGAACCGCATCGAAGATGTTTGTATTATCGACCCAGGCGACGTGGATTTTCCTGTTTCTTTTAATCCTCTGGCAAATATTGATCCAGGATTTAAGCATCAACTTACCCAAGGGCTCATCGAGGTTTTGAAAAAGCAATTCGGTTCAAACTGGACTCCGCGTCTGGAGCACGTTTTTCGTTTTACTGTGCTCGCTTTGCTCGACTATCCGTATGCTACGATGCGCGGGATGATATCCATGCTAACAGACAGAAATTACAGACAAAAAGTCGTAGAATATATCGAAGACGATATGGTAAAAAGATTCTGGGCTATTGAATTCGCGGACTGGTCTGAAAAATTCGACACGGACGCTATTATTCCTTTGGTTAACAAGCTCGGACAATTCCTTTCAGACCCGATGCTTCGTAATATTTTCGGACAAATAGAAAACAAAGTTGATCTAGAAAAACTCATGAATGATCAAAAGATTGTATTTATTAATTTATCCAAAGGTAAAATCGGAGAAGAAAATGCGTCTTTTTTTGGAGCTATGTTTATCACAAAAATAAAACAAGCAGGTATGGCTCGTGCAAAACTCGCAAAAGAAGACAGGCATGACTTTTATCTATACGTGGATGAGTTTCAAAACCTCGTCACAGATACTTTTGAAAATATTTTATCTGAAGCTCGTAAATACGGACTAAACCTCACTGTCGCTCACCAATACGTAAGTCAGCTTTTACCGAAAGTGCAACAAGCCGTTATGGGTAACGTCGGTTCTATTATTACGTTTAGAGTAGGAGGTGAAGATGCGGTAAAATTAAAGCCTGAATACGATCCTATTTTTGCTGTGAAAGATATGATTAATCTCGGAGTGGGAGAGTTTTATATCAAAATGACGATAGACGGGGAGAGTTATGATCCGTTTTCTGCTGAAACTTTAAAAGTTTTACCGGCTCCGCACAGGTCTTATCGCGAAGAAATAATAAAAGCTTCCCGTGATAAATACGCTGTGCACGTCGACGAAGTGAAGCGTATCTACGAGAGAGAAGAATCCACAATAGTCCGTAGTGCAAAAGAAAAATCCGCAATAGCCGGCAACCAAGACGAACCTGAGAAAAAAGAAGAGGTGGTGGTAGAAGAAGAACCGTTGATATAAAAAATAATTAAACATAATGTCACAAGAAATACAAAAAGTAACACATTCACAAAGTTCAGTCCAAGTCTGTCAAAATTCAGGCATCAGTAAATACTGCCAAGGGGAATTTGTTATCGAACCAGATGATTTTGTATTTTACGATAAAATAAAAGTCCCACCACCGACTTTTTGTCCGGAGTGTAGATTTGAAAGACGTTTATCTTTTATGAACATTTTTTCTTTGTATAAAGATGAATGTTTTAAGTGTAAAACCAACATAATTTCGATGTTTCATAAAGACAAAGGTCTTAAAGTTTATTGTTCTAAGTGTTGGTGGGCGGATGATTGGGACGGTTTAGAATATGCTTTGGATTATGATCCTAGTAAAAACTTTTTTGAACAAATTAACGAATTAAAACAAAAGACTCCTTTTATGTGTTTAGATACTTTGTTTTCTTCTTTGGTTAATAGCAATTACACTAATTATTCTTCTTATTTAAAAAACACTTACGCTTTGTTTTTTGCAGATTATGCAGAGGATTCTGTTTATTCTGAATTTTTAAATACCATAAAAGACACAGCGGACTCTTTTCGTATTAGGGAGTCTGAATTGTGTTATGATTCTGTTGGTATTATGAAATGTTTTGGTTGTATTTCTTGTTTGGAATGTGATAACTCTGTTAATCTTTTATTTTCAAAAAGCTGTTCTGGTTGTACTGATTGTTTTGGTTGTGTTAATTTGAGAAATAAATCTTATTGTATTTTTAATAAACAATATTCAAAAGAAGAGTATTTTGAATTTATAAAAAATCTAAATTTATCATCGTATAAAAATTTTAAAGAAAACAAAGAAAAAGCAAAAGAATTCTGGTTACAAAATCCAGTAAGAGAAAATTATGGTAATATTTTAAATATTGATGTTTCAGGTAATTATATTTATGAATCAAAAAATGCCAAAAATTGTTATATGTGTACTTCTGTTGAAGATTCGAGGTATGTCCAATTAACAAGTGTCCCTTCAACAAAGGATTGTTATGATTATACTTGTTGGGGTGGGGGAGCTTCTTTGCTTTATGAATGTTTGATAGTGGGTCATGGTGCATATAATGTAAAATACTCTGTGGGATGTTATCCTAATCCTTTAAACAATGAATATAGTTATTATGCTTCAGTTTGTAAGGATATTTTTGGATGTGTAAATTTAAAAAAGAAACAATACTGCATTTTGAATAAACAATACAGCAAAGAAGAATATGAAAAACTCCGTGAACAAATAATAGAAGACATGAACAATAATCCTTATATAGACAAAAAAGGTAGAGTGTATAAATACGGTGAATTTTTCCCTATAGATCTGTCTTCTTTTTCTTACAATGAAACATACGCTTTTCAGTTTTACCCTAAAACAAAAGAAGAATGTTTAGAAGAAGGTTATTCTTGGGCAAATTATTCTCCAAATGAGTATAGTGCTACTGTGTTGAGTGGTGACTTGCCTGACGTTTTGGCTGACTTTGAAAATCCAACAAAAGAAATTATTAAATGTGATTGTGGTAAGTATTATAAAATAATAGAACAAGAATTAAATTTATTAAAAAGATTAAATGTTCCTATTCCTAGAAACTGTCCTGAATGTAGAAGATCCGAGCGTTTTAATAGGATTCTTTTAAATAAAAGTTTTAACAGAAATTGTGCAAAATGTAATAAAGAAATAAATACTGCTTACGCCCCCGACCGCCCAGAAATAGTTTATTGCGAAAAATGTTATCAACAGGAAGTGTATTAGTTGTAAATTAAATACAAAGATAAAATATGATAGATAAAATTATTTTAAATAATGAGGTTGTCGATTTTAATGAGAGTATTTTGCCTTGCTTGATTAATTATGAAGAAAAAAGTGGTGGTTCGCATTATTCTGTAACATTAATAGCAAATCTTTTTAATCAAGGTTTTAAAATATTATTTTTTACAGCTTATCCTATGGCAAAAGAAAATTTTATTGAGCAAGTTGGATTAGATAATAAAAAGATTGCTTTTATTTTAAATGAAGAAGATTTATTAAATAACAAAGAAAAACAATGTTTGATATTGGAAAGTGGAAATCAAAGATTATTAGATTTTACTTTAAATAATTTACCCCAAATAGAAGAGAGAATAATTTTAATAAAAAATATTGAGAAATTTGAAGATAAAATTATTTCGCAAGTATTAAATTTTAACAGGATTATTATTTCAGGTCATTTGGACGAATGT
>CAYLLX010000039.1:0-6315 GCA_964384975.1 uncultured Candidatus Saccharibacteria bacterium | reverse complement strand
TTTAAATAAAAAAAACGGCTAATGCCGCAAATAATTCTGCTTATGCAGATTCGACCCCTCGGTAGGACCTCTTTCTTCGCTTGCGCTCAGAATGCCTACTTTCATTGCGGTATATAAATTATATCATAAAGATAATTATTTGCAATACGAATTCAACCTTAGAAAACTGCGAAGGTGAGACCTTCGCAAGGATATTTAAATATACCTCCGCCTCCGCTAGGCCTTGCCTAGCGGAGGGAATTCCCCTACTCCTCAACACTCGCCGAGTTTTCTATTTTTGCATTTTGTTGCTCGTCTAGATAACTCACATAATAAAAACTAGCCAAACCGAGCCCAACCATAAGGGCAAACAAAAATACTGTTTTTACAAAATGTCTATTTATCATAATTACTTTATATCATATATAACCCAAAAAAGCTTGATAGACTAGAAAAAAAGTATATTTTTCTATATAATAGAATAATGCAAAAAACAAAAAAACTACTTATCTTTACGACAGACATCTTGGCGCTCTTTTTGTCTTTTTTTATCTCCCTACGAATAGGATATCTTTATACTTTTACTACTGATATATACAAAACGCACATAGGTCCTTTCCTTATCATCTATGCAGTTTGGATGATATTGCTTTTCTCTTTTGGGCTCTATGAAACAGAAAACCTCCGCCCAAAAACAAAAAATATAAAAAACTTGGTAGCGAGTCTTATTTTATCTTTCCTTGTTAGTATGGCTTTCTTTTATATTTTTGAAATATTCGGCATCAGCCCAAAAACAAATCTCGTAATAAATACAACTGTCTTTGCTTTGATATTTGTTCTCGCTCGCAGACTTGTTACTTATATATACAAAAAGAAATTTATAGAAAAAATACTTCTCATCGGTCAGGGATCTTATATAGAAAAATTAAAAAATCATTTCTCTAAAAATGATGATCATTATGAGATCAAAACACACATAGAAAAACTCGATGAGAATTCTATCAAGCAAATCCAAAATCAAAAATACGACATAGTTATATATGACAAAAAAGACATAGAAGAAAATATCCTAAGTCAAAACATAAAAACTTTTTTTCAAAACAATATTTCTTTTATGGATACTCGCAAAGCTTTCGAAGAAATCTTGTGCAAGATACCCGAAGACTTGGTAGATGAGATACTCCTTATAGACAATACAAATAAATTTGAAAATAAAATATATGAAATAGTTACGAGGTTCCTCGAGACGATACTTGCAATACTCGGACTAATTATACTCTCTCCTGTTTTATTTATATCTATGATAATACTAAAAATCCAAGACGGTGGACCTTTTGTTTATTCTCAAAAAAGAACAGGCAAAGGAGGCAAAGAATTTGAGATTTATAAAATACGCTCAATGATAATAAACGCTGAGAAAAATGGAGCTCAGTGGTCAAATGCAAATGATAATCGCATAACCCGTTTTGGTAAAATACTACGCAATACACATCTAGACGAATCTCTGCAACTCTTAAACATTATAAAAGGAGACATATCTATAGTAGGTCCTCGCCCAGAACGTAGAGAGTTCATCGTAGATATCGAAAAAGAAATCAAAAAATACCACCTCAGACACCTAATAAAACCCGGCATCACCGGATGGGCACAGATAAATTACAAATACGGTAGCTCCATAGAAGACGCAAAAGAAAAATTCGAATATGACTTATACTACGTAAAAAATAGAAATATTTTTCTAGACCTAGTTATCATATTACGTACAATACAAAAAGTTTTCTTCAATAACTAAATGGATAAAATAAAAAAATTCTTATTTACAAATACAAATACCAAGCAAACTATTGTAAAAAATACGTTTTGGTTGGGCTTTGGAGAAATAACTAGCAGGCTTCTAAAAATTGCCATCATTTTTTATGCTATCAAAATACTCGGCTCAGAACAGTGGGGTACTTTTTCTTATGCTATATCTCTAGGTGCTCTTTTTATGATCTTCTCTGACGTAGGTATATCTTCCCTACTCACGAGAGAGATATCAAAACAAAAAGAAGATCAGGATAAATACATAGCGACTTCGACAATAATAAAAATAACAATAAGCATCCTGAGTTTTCTTTTGATGATATTTATAGCACCCTTATTTGCAACAGAAAATTTATCTAGAGAAATAATATTTTTCGTAGCAACAATACTCGTCTTTGACGGTTTTAGAGAATATCTTTTTGCTTTAAATAGAGGAAAAGAAAAAATGGAAAGTGAAGTATCTATTAAAATAGTTACGAGTCTTTTGCTGATATTTTTTACTTATTTTTTCTTATTCCAAAAGAGTGATGTACGGTCTTTGGCTTTGGGTTATGCGATAGGTAGCTTTTTGGGCTTTGTTTATGCTTTTATTTTATTCAAAAAATATTTTAAAAATATATGGAAAAATTTTTCAAGTAAAATAGTACGCCCGATACTCCTAGACGCTTGGCCTTTTGCTTTTTTTGCAATACTTGGAGCTATTATGATGAACACAGATAGCGTTATGTTAGGACTCCTGAAAAATGAATCTGAAGTAGGATTTTATGCTACGAGTCAAAGAATAGTTTTATTTTTGTACATACTTCCAAACCTAATATCTAATTCATTGTTACCGTCCCTTTCCAAGAGAATAGAAGAGAAAGAAGAAATAAAAAACATAATAAGTTCTTCTATCAAATTTATAAATATGCTCCTAATACCTGCTATCTTGATAGTATTCCTATCGGGCACAGAAATAGTAGAGTTTTTATTTGGTAGTGAATACGCACCAACAGGCAGTATTTTAAAAATATCAGTACTCAGCCTTATTTTTATCTTCCCTGCGATGATTATGAATAGTGTTATCTTTATATTCAACAAACATAAACACATAGTGAGAATTACATTAATAGGGGCTATTTTAAACATCTTTATAAATCTACTACTAATACCCAAATACGGAGGAGTTGGAGCAACTCTTGCTACCCTTTTCTCTCAGGGGGTAATATTCTTCTTGATGAAAAATGAGTTAAATAAAATAGTAAAGATTAATCTTTGGAACAAAATGCTTAAAATAATCCTCGCAAGTATTTTTACTTTTTTTGTTTTACTAATTTTAAAATTACTAAATATAAATATAATACTATCTATAATACTCTCTTCTATTTCATATTTTGTTTTACTGCTGATTTTAAAAGAAGATATATTTTACAAAATAAAAAGAAGCTTTAATAATGATGAACAAAAAAATTAGTATCTGCATACCCACATACGAAATGCACGGTCTTGGAGTAAAATACTTGGGAGAAAGTTTTGAAATACTTAAAAAACAAACTTTTAAAAACTTTGATATAGTTATCTCTGATCATTCTAAAAACGATGAGATAAAAAACCTTTGTGAAAAATATCAAAAAGATTTAGAAATCAATTATTTTAAAAATGAAGAAAAAAGAGGTAACTCTTCTGCTAACTTAAACAATGCTATAAAAAATGCTGACGGAGAAATTATCAAAATACTTTTTCAAGACGACTTTTTATTTCATGAAAATTCTTTACTTGAAATAGCTTCAAGCTTTGACACAACAAAAGACTCTTGGCTTATCACAGGGTGCGAGCATTTTGATAATGAAAAATACTACCGAGAGTTTTATCCAAAATACAATAAATACATACACCTAGGGGTAAACACTATAAGCTCCCCTTCTGTGCTTAGTATCAAAAATGAGAATCCAATACTCTTTGATGAAAATCTTATTTGGCTTATGGACGTCGATTATTACAAAAAATGCTATCAAAAATTTGGTCCACCAAAAATCTTAAACACCATAAACGTAGTAAATAGAACTGGAAATCATCAAGTTTCAAATAGCACAATAAATGCTATAATAAAACTCAAGGAGACACTTTATACACTTTTTAAAAAATATTAAAATGATAGTTACAGAATTATACAAAGGGCAAGGTTTAGGCAATCAGCTAGCCTGCTACGTTACAACTAGAGTCATGGCCTTAGACAAGGGTTACAAATTTGGCATCAAAAACCCTCAAAATTTCAAAGGTTTGGAATTTTTAGATATTGATTTTGGAGAGAAAGTATTAGGAGGCAAAGGCCCCGAAGGAGGCCCTCCGACAGAATTACCCCAAGGCATAAAACACTATTACACAGAAAGAAAAATCTTTCACCCAAATGGCTCAGATATAAGTATTTATGACAAAGATTTAGTAAATGTTTTAGATGACACAAAAATAGACGGCTTAATGCAAGGAGAAGAATACATAGTACACAGAAAAGAAGAAATAAAAGAATGGCTCGAGGTTAAAAAAGAATATGAATGCTACGAATACGCAGATGAAAATACTTGCGTGATCAATTTCCGTGGAGGAGAATACGCAAGGCATCCAGAGTTTTTCTTGGAAAAAAGCTATTGGGACAATGCGATATCTCATATGCGTAAAATAAATCCAAACTTTAGATTTATTGTAATAACAGACGACACTTTAACAGCCAAAAAGTTTTTCCCTGATTTTGGGGTTTTTCATTTTAGCATTGGTAAAGATTATTCAATAATTAAAAATGCTCATTATCTAATCCTTTCAAATTCTACTTTTGCCTTCTTCCCTGCTTGGCTAAGTGACAATCTAAAATACGCCATAGCTCCAAAATATTTTGCAAGACACAATATCTCAGACGGATATTGGAGCCTAGGGGTAAACATCACAAAAGGATTCACTTACCAAGACAGAGAAGGTAAACTTTTTACTTATGCAGAATGCATGTCAGAGTTTGAAGAATACAAGAAAAATAATAAAGAATTATATCTAGATTTAAAAATAAAAGAAAATTTTCTAGTTATTTCAAATTATCAAAATGATATACGTTGGGTAGCAGAATACACAGACAACTATTTAATTTACAACAAAGATCCAAATCAAGAAATACCAAAAAATATTGATGCAAAAAAAATAATACAAAGCCCAAACATAGGCTACAATATCTATGACTATTTTACTTTTATTATAGATAATTATGAAAATCTACCTCTAAATACTATTTTTACAAAAGGCAACATATTCCCGAGGCACGTCTCAAAAGACTTTTTTACAAAAATAATGAATAATAAATACTTCACCCCAATAGAAGACTACTCAAATCACAAACCAAGGTTTCCTATTGCTTTTTTCTCCTCTGATGGAGGTTATTGTGAGCTGAATACTAGCTGGTATTTAAAACACTGGAAAAGTAAATATTTCAAATCTTACAATCAGTTTTTAGATTTTGTTTATAAAAAGCATCCTAAAAATATTTATATTCGTTTTGCTCCAGGGGGCAACTATATAGTGCCTAGAGAAAATATTTTAAAAGTTCCTAAAATTGTATATGAAAACTTAAGAGAATTAATATCCTATACTCAACTCCCCGGCGAAGCTCACATACTAGAAAGATTTCTTTATACTTTGTGGAATAGTAATTTTGAATTTAACCCTACGATATTACAAAAAATAAAAATAAGCGAGCACACAATGAATGAAAACATAAAAGAAAAAATTAAAAAGAAAACTCCTCTTTGGATAAAGAACTTAGTAAAATCTACCATCAATGAATACAAGTTCATATTTAACAAAATACTACAACCCATAGATTTAATAAAAGAAAAAAATAGACAAAAGAATTGGCTTTCCAAACAAGCAATACAAGAATACAGGAAAAATATTAAAATCTATGATTGTTTTAATTTCTTTAATGAATTAGAGTTATTGGAAATAAGATTAAATATTCTCGACCCTTATGTGGATTATTTTGTTTTAGTAGAATCCCCTCTTACTCACTCCGGAAAACCCAAAGAATTATTTTACGAGAAAAATAAAGAGAAATTTAAAAAATTTGAACATAAAATAATACACTACATAATACCTAATCCTATAAAAGATTTTAAAGAAGCAAAAGAAAGACTCTTAAAAGAAAACACACCAAAAGAAGAAAAAGAAATAATACAAAAAGCCTTAAATTCAGATAATATAAAAGAAGGAGAAGATAGTTTTCTTAGAGACTTTTATGAAAAAGAATCTGTTAAAATACCATTAAAAAACTTACAAGATAATGATTTTTGTTATGTTTCAGATTTAGATGAAATATGGAACCCTGAAATATCTTTAGACTATTCTAAAGATGATCTTTTTAGATACAAACAAATACCTTATATATATTATTTGAACAACAGGTCCAACGAAGACTGGGCTGGTTGGGCAGGAACAATAGGAACAAAATATAAAAACATAAAAGATAGTTGTCTAAATCATCTAAGAACAAAAAGCAAATTAAAAGGTATAATAATA
>CAYLLX010000038.1:0-6452 GCA_964384975.1 uncultured Candidatus Saccharibacteria bacterium | reverse complement strand
TTTCTAAACGGTATACACGTCACCCCGGGACCTTTTTCTATTTTTCGTAAAAGCGTTTTTGATAAAATAGGACCTTATAGAAAAGCTCATCACACAGAAGACCAAGAGATAGCTCTCAGAATGCATAAAAATGGTCTGAAAATTGATCATTGTCCTGATGCATACGTTTACACAAACAGTCCTGACTCTGTGCCGAAACTTTACAGGCAAAGAGTGCGTTGGATTTATGGATTTTTAAATAATGCTCTAGACTACAAAACTTTTTTCTTTAGACCAAAATACGGAACAGTCGGTATCTTTACTTTACCTTCTGGTTTTATATCTGTAGTGGGTACTATTTTTGTTTTGTTTTTTGCATTTACGAATTTGGCTAAATTCATCTATCGTAAAATATTACAAAGTAGCGTAGCGGGTTTTGATTTATTTAATTTTAGTAATATCAACTTTGATCCTTTTTTCATCAGCACAAAGACTTTTATTTTTATTTCTATCATACTTTATATGCTCGTTATTATAAGCTTGATAAACGGCCGTAGTATGATAAATGAGAGAAAAATGTTCTTTTGGGACATACCCTTGTTTATGGTTATATATAGTGTTATAGCCCCATTTTGGCTCATGAAAGCGGTTTTCAACACAGTAACGTCCAAAGAGGCGAGTTGGGCAAAAGAGCGTGATTATTTGATTAATAAATAAAATTATGGAAGAAGAATATTTCAAAAAAAATTGGTTTAAATATGTAGCAGTGTTTTTTATAACTTGTGGGCTTTTCTTTTTAGCTGCGAGTTTGAGTAGTTTTTTTACAAATAAAAAAGTAGCAGATATGAAAAATTTGCAAAATAAATTGCAAATAGATATCCTTTCTTCGGAGACACAATTCACCCTGCTCTCAGAGCTTTCTTGTGCGCAAAGTGATCTCAGTATTCTCTCAGACGAATTATCAGAACTTGCTTCAAAGATAGAATATAGCGAAAATAATTTCAAAGACAATAAAGATGTTTTGGAGTTGAAAAAATATTATACAGTTTTACAAATCAAAGATTTTATCTTGGCTAAAAAGATAAATGAAAGATGTGGGAATACTTTTTCTCCTTTGCTTTATTTCTACACAACAGCCGAGAATTGTACCGAATGTATGAAACAAGGATTTGCTTTGACTGAATTGCGTAGAAAATACCCAGATGTGAGAGTGTATTCTTTTGATTACAATCTAGACCTTTCTGCTTTGTCTGCTTTAATAAAAATCTACAAAATAGAAGACACCAAACTCCCAGCGGTGGTAATAAAAAATAAAGTTCACACAGGATTTCAGTCAATAGAAGAATTGAAACAAAAGTTAGACTTGAAGGATTTGGTGGAAGAAGTTAAAGAATAAACAAAAAACCTCCCGTTGGGAGGTTTTTGGGTTGTGTTATAATATATATATGAAAAATATTTGGTACATCGAAATAAAAGCAGATAAACTATTATATTGGTACAGTAAATTAACTGGTACGAATGGTAATGCAAAAGCTGCTGCTTTTTATCCTTTCCTTGTGACTACAAGCAAGATGCATCCAAAGATGAGGCCTTATTTCATTAATCATGAATTAATTCACTTTGCACAACAAAAAGAAATGCTGATTTTGGGTGGTTGGATATTTTATATTTTTGAGTTTTTTTACATTCTTTACACAAAAAGAAAATACGGAATGGGGGAATATTTATTACGCTCCACAGAACAAGAGGCGTACGAGAATATGTTTGATATTGAATACTTAAATAAAAGAAAGTCATTTAGCCATATAAAAAAGTATTGGAAGAATAAACCTGTTGTTTGGAATGAATATTTGAAAAAGGTTCTTAAAACCGAAGGGTTTTCTGTTGTTTATGAATGGACTGACGCACCAAATAAGATATATGAAAATCATAAACATCAAGGCAAGGTGTCTTTTTATGTGCTCAGGGGGTCAGTGACTTTTTCTGGTGATATCAACATAACAGTAAATTCAGGTGAACGATTTGATGTTCCTGTTGGAGTAGTTCATTCTGCTGTTGTTGGAAATGAAGGATGTGAGTGGGTTGTTGGAGAAGAGATTGAAGGAGATTCCTAATTTTAGTATAATATTTTTATGGAAAAAATGAACAATAGTAACTTGGAAATGAAACCAAAATTTGAGGTTGTTTATAGGGGAAAAATGTTTGAAATTGTTAACTGGGAAGGCAAGCCTGGGGTTGTATTTGAGGCGGCTGTGAGAGCTCCAGGAGTACGTCTTTTGATTGAAACAGAAAAAGATAACATGAAGGCTCTTTTGATGACCAGAGAATTTAGACGAGAGGCGGGAGGTTGGGATTTTCGATTACCTGGAGGGAAGGTTTTTGATTCTTTGGAAGAATTAGACAAATACAGAGAATCCGGTGCTGATATTGGTCCATTGGCAGAAATAGCTGCAAAGAAAGAGGGAAAAGAGGAAGCTGGTGTATCAGGAGGGGATTATTATTCTTTGGGTGTTTCAAAAGCGGGGGCTTCTGTTGAATGGGATCTGCATTATTTTAAGGTAATAAATTCTGAAATTGGAGAACAGGAATTAGAGGAGCATGAAAAAGGAGACATAGAAACTATTATTTTATCGGCAAAAGAAGTTTTTGAAAAACTCAAAAAAAGAGAAATACAAGAAGGCAGAAGTGCAGACATTCTTTGGTCTTGGTTAGAAGAAAATGGTTTTTTGAAGTTTGAAAATTAATACACATCGTTAGGTCTTTCTTAGCGATTCGAAGAAGGAGAATTGTGATACAATTTTAAGGGTGATATACTTAAGATATTAAAAATAATAATTAATACTTAACTATTCTAGAGGTAATAAAGTTATGAAAAAATATAAGATTATAAATATTAAAGACATTCCTTTAGAAGGAACACATGATCTTCCTAATTCACGAAAAACACTAGCAACCTCAGAAGACGTAGAAACAAACAACCTTGATGCTTTAACAAAAGGATTTCTTGAAAGAGGAAAGATTTGGGATTGGCATAATCATACTGGTCACGACGAACTTTGTGTTGTTCTTAAAGGGAAAGGAGAATTTCACTGGGAAGATGAAATGTCTGAATACAAGTCAGAAGATGTGATAATTATTCCAGCAGAAGGTAAACATAAAATAGTGGCAACCGAAGATTCCGAGTTTTATTTTGTCCGAGTTGCAATTTAATTGTTTTTATTATCCCGTTGGGAGGTTTTTGTTTGTGTTATAATATATATATGAAATTAATTAAATACGAACAATCGGGATTTATTTTAGAAACCAACGAGGGTTTTAGACTGGCTTTTGATATTGGCAATAAAACTCCTTTAGAAAAACTCTCTGGGGTTTCTGTGGATGTGATGCTTGTTTCTCATATTCACGGAGATCATTTTTCTTTGGAGCAGATTAAAAAACTTGCACCGAAAAAGCTTTATTTAAATGAAGAGTGTATAGAAACTCTAGGTGAAGAAGAGCTTGCTTTTGAAATTGTAAAAATACAAACATGGGAGACTTTAATGATTGAAAATATAAATGTTCAAGTTTTTGATGTCGATCATGGGCCAAATGTTTCCGCTCCTTTGAAAGAAAATTTTGGTTTTTTATTTACCGTAGAAAATCAAACTATATATTTTGCAGGTGATATGTTTTACGAATCAGGTATCGATGTAACAAATCTTGAAGTAGATATAGCTCTTTTGCCAGTAGGGACATTTTACACTTTTGGCCCACAAGAAGCATTTGATTTTGCAAAGAAATTTAAAAAGATTGGTAAGATAATCTCGACGCATTATGAAAAAGAACCAGAGACAAGAGAGCAGTTTTTGGAATTAGCAATAGGGGACTTTGAGGTAGAATAAAATGATTTATTGGGATATTTATCAAGTAAATAGTGAAACGCAAAATCTTATTGGGGTTAAGTTTAGAGGCACATTGCGTAAGTATTCTATTGAAAAAGATATAGTTTTACTTGCTGAGAATGCACAGGATGAAGAAAACACGGTTCGATTTGCTTTGATTGTAGATACTTATGAAAAAGTTATTTTAGATGAAATTGTAGATTTTATTAAAACAATTATTATTGATGCTGTTGTTGAAAAAGTATTACCAAATACATCAAACCCAATTTTATCAAAATTAAAAAACAATGACTTGAGTAGATATTAAATTAAATGAAACTATTTAAATACATCCTATACAAACTAACCCATCCTATTTTTCGATTTTATTGGAGGATTTTTAAACCAAAAACTTCTGGGGCGAGGGCTATTATTTTACATGAAGAAAATGTTTTATTGGTCAAAAATATTAATTTTAAATATTGGTTATTACCAGGCGGGATGATAGACGGCAAACAAACTCCCGAAGAATGTTTATTTCGTGAATTAAAAGAAGAGCTTGATTTGTCTTTGAATAATTTTGAATACAAGCTCGGCGAGTATTTTTCAGAACAAGAAGGGAAAAAAGATACGATACATATTTTCATTATTAAACTAGATTCTCCATTTTTTAAAAAACAATGGGAGCTGGAAGATGCAAAATGGTTCCCTTTGAATCTTTTGCCTGAAAACATAGGACCTGCAACAAAGAGAAGAATTGAAGAATATAAAGAGGGGAAGAAAAATATAGTTTCTGTGTGGTAATATGTTATAATATTTATGTAAAAATTATGGAAAATATTTTTTCAAAAAATAAAACAGAAAATAATTTTGCCTTTATTGATGGTCAGAATTTATACTTAGGCACAACTCGAGCAGATATTCCTTGGAAAATAGATTTATATAAATTTAGAAAATATTTACAAATGAAATATAAAGTATCAAAAGCTTTTTATTTTCTAGGTGTGGTAGAAGAAAATAGAAATGAACTTTATACTACTATTCAGGATGCGGGATTTATTCTTATTTTTCGTCAACATACTAGTTTTATGGCTGGTAAGAAAAAAGGAAATGTGGATGCCGATATTATTTTTAATATAATGAAAATGCTTTATAAAAAAGAATTATCGGAAAATGTTGTTCTTGTTGCTGGAGATGGAGATTATAAAATGTTGGTTGATTTTTTGATTTCTGAAGAAAGATTTAAAAAGATATTATTTCCAAATAAAAATAGAGCTTCTTCTTTGTATAAAAAGATTGATGTTTGTTTTAAGGCAGATTTGAATGATACAGATGTACGTAAAAAGATAGAATTAAAGTAAAAAAAGAAAGGGCCTCCTTAGGTAATACCGTTTGGATGCCCTTTCGTCGTTATATACCTATATAGTATACTATTTAATAATAAAAGTCAAGTAATTTAGCACGAATTCTATCTTAAGGTTTTAAAACCTATTTATCAGAAGTTAAAATAGTTTTACCTTGAGGTGTTGTCCAGTCAGTAAATCTCCACCATTTTGGAATAAAAGTAAAAAATACAACCCTGGGTTCATTTGCTTTTTCTTTTTTATTTGGAAACTTTGCTAGATATACGTCATTTATGATTTGTTTTTCTTCTGCTGTTATTAGACGTATCTCTCCATCTATTTGAAGAGTTCGCATATCTCTTTCATCAGAACCGATTACAAAAGTTGCTCTGCTGACATCTCTCCCAAAGAGAGCTTCAGCTTTTCGGTATTCACGATATGTTTCAAAGAAAAATTGTAAAGGATTTTCTGTATTCGCAAAATGTACAGTCGCTCCGTGAGGAGAACCGTCAAGCATTTCAACAGCAAGAACTCCAACCCTCTGACTCTTTATGTAGTTTAAAATATCTTTGTTCATGAAACCATCTTATCATTTTACCCCTACTTTTTCCAGTTTTAGCCCCAATCCCCCCAAACCAGGGCGGTTTTGGGGGGATTAATGAAATTTGGGATAGTTGGGATTAAAAGAGGATTATTATTCGCAAGAATGGTTCTTGCGAATGACATATTTTCCACTACAATGTTTCAACCATATTGGTTTGATTAAAATCATTTATTATTTTACCTTTAAAGTAAATCATGTATATTCCAATACGGATATATATGAAAAAAATTAATATTGGTAGAATGAAGCGTGTTTGTAATGCATATCCACCAAAAAAATTTGAAAAAATAAGAATAAAAATAAAAAGCCCATGTAGTAATAAAAAATTTATATACTTAGATCCAAATCGATAAATGAGATTTATTGAATATAAAAACGAAACAAACACAAGAACCATAGGAATTATTATTGCTGATAAAAACACAATGAACATGAAATTTACAGGTTGGTCACTGAAAATAAAGTAACTAAAATCCAGAGGATTATTAAATAATAATCCAGTAATTGACATAACCCATGTAATAAAAAGAATAGAAGAAAGGAATATCATTGTGTATCCTAAAATATGTGATATATCTACGAAGCGTTTTAAATTTTTTATCGAGAAAATCATTTGGAGCCGCTTCTCGGACTTGAACCGAGGACCTTCGCTTTACAAAAGCGTTG
>CAYLLX010000037.1:2590-6620 GCA_964384975.1 uncultured Candidatus Saccharibacteria bacterium | reverse complement strand
GCATCCACCATACGCTCTTAAATCTCCTGTTAAGAAATTTAAAAATCATTGCGCCTCATTAACGAATTCGTTAATGAGGCGTTTAGCTTTTATTTTAAGAAAGACCGCTCCTTCTTTAAAAGCTATCTGTCTACGACAAGAAAAGACCCTCGTTTCTATCGGCTTGATAGAAAACGTCGTGACAGGTTTTAATTTTCAAAATGCACTCCTGTTGCCCTTCAAACAAAAAACCGCCTTTAGGCGGTTTATAGACAAAAAATGCCTACAAAGACCGCTTTTTTGTTATGTTTTTTGTTTCTTTCATACTGATAAGAAGAGTATATACCAAAGCAAAAAGAAAGTCAAGCTTTTATACAGGAGCTTCGTTTAGAATATCTTTAACAATTTTTCCATCTGCCATGGTTATAGTTCTATGTGCGAGCAATGCGTATTCAGCTTCGTGAGTAACCATTATTATGGTCTGACCTTCTTTGTTTAATTCCAAAAAAACTTTCATCACTTGGTCTGAAGTTTCAGAATCCAAGTTGGCTGTAGGCTCGTCTGCAAAAATAATTTTTGGATCATGAGCAATAGCACGAGCAATAGAAACTCTTTGTTGTTGTCCTCCGGAAAGTTGCCCTGGTTTATTATTTTTCCTATCAAGAAGTCCAACTTTGTTTAATGCTTTTTCAGATTTTTCTATTACTTCTTTTTCAGAAAAACCTTGCATCAAAAGTGGCAACATAACATTTTCCAAAGCAGAGAGCGAAGGTAAAACTGCATAGTCTTGAAAGATATATCCGAATTCATTTAAACGAATTTCTGTTCTTTCTTTTTCAGAAATATTTACAAGCTCATGACCATCAACAAAAACCTCTCCCCTAGTAGGAATATCTAAAAGCCCAAGTTGATAAAGCAATGTGGACTTTCCAGATCCAGATTTTCCAGTCACTGTCAAAAACTGACCCTCAGGCACAGAAAAAGTTAAATTATTTACTGCAATAATTTTCTCATCTCCACTCTCAAATTCTTTTGTAAGATTTTTTATCTCTATCATATTATCTTCCTAAGATCGCACTTAGTGTATTTTGTTTTATAACAATTCTAGCTGGGATATATCCCGCAATAACTGTTGTGATTAATAAAATAAAAGCACGGAACATAGAACCAGAAAAAGTAGCTACAAGGATACCATCAGAAAAAGGAAAGTTTATCGGATTATTTGTAAAATACGGTTTTATCAAAAGGAAAATCAAAAGCATACCGACTATAATACCAAGTGAAGCATAAATAAAAGCTTGATACATATAAGAATACAAAACTGCTTTTTTGTTTATACCGATACCTTTCAAAATACCTATATACCTCCTCTGAGTAATAGCATTTACAAAGATAACAATAAAAATAGTTATCGAAGCAACAACCAAACCAATGCCCGAAATAGCACTACCCAAAATACTAAAAGTTACTTTTATGTCTTTTAAAAATTTAGGAAAAGCTTCCTCTGCTACTTGAACACGTGCATAATCTGTTACTTCATTTTGAATTAAAAAATCTTTTGCAAAAGCAACATCAGTCCCTGGTAAAAGTTGTATTGCTATAGTGTTCGCATTCAAATCCGAACGGCCTGCAAGCTTGCGAACTTCGCTATCTAACATAACAACACTACTATCAAAATCATCTACTTTTGAAGACAAAATACCTTTTACAAAATATTCTTTTGAAACATCTCCTGAAGTTAATTTTATCTTTTGACCAATCGAAATATTTTTTAAATTCTGAAAACCGGGAGACTCTATCGGAGTAAATTCATAAAGCAAATTTTTACCGAGCAATACGCTGTCTTGATCTGTGTCTTTTAAATACTCTCCTCGAATAATAAATTTTGAAACACCAGAGAAGCCTTCTTCTAATGTAGGATTGATACCGAGAAGTGATCCTCCGAGTCCGTCTCTTTTTTCTCCAGCTTTTACTGTTTTCCTATAATCACTCTCAACACGTGCACTACCCGAATACCTAACAGTATGATATTTATATCCAGGTATAGTTTTCACTATGGCCTCTACTTTTGTAGTTTGATCTATTGCACTTTTATTTAAAAAAGGAGAAATAACTAAGTCCCCTATCGCATACTTTTTCTGTGCGTCCTCAGAACCCTGAATAAGCCCAACCAAAATACCCGACACAACAATAAGATTTAAAAAAGTTAAAGTCATCACAGATACTATTAAAATAGTCGTCCACTTTGACGCATGCTTTATATCTCTTTTGGCAAGGAACCAGCCAACAGCCAAATTCAAAGAGATCGAATTTTCTTTTTTTATTTTACTCGAATTTAAAGACATCTAATTATTTTTTTAATAAAACTACTTTATCTTCTTTTGAGAGTCCGGAGATAATCTCTACTAGATTATTGTCTCCCACAAAACCAGTGACAACCTCTCTCTCTTCGTATTTTTTATTTTTAGAATTCAATAAAACATTTACAAAACTTTTACCGTCTTTTTTTGTTATCGCAACATCAGGAACAGCCAAAACATTCATCACTCCCCCCGCAAGTATCTCAACATTTGCATTCATCCCTGATCTGATTAAATCCAAAAGTGATTCAAAAGATATTTTTATTTTATAATTTACGACACCGTCATCTGTTACAGAAGAAGGATCTATATGCACAACCTCTCCTGTGTATTTTTTATCACTTCCAAAAGCATCAAAATCTATATTTACTTTTTGCCCCAAAGAAATCATCGCTATGTTTGATTCATTTATCAAAGCCTCTATGTATAAGTTTTCAATGTCTTGCAAAATTACAACTGGAGCAAAAGCCTGAGCTATCTCTCCGTATTTTATATCTACTTTTGTTACAGTACCAGAAGCAGGTGCGCGAATAACTGTTTCTTCATAAGCAGACTGAGCTGACTGCAAAAGAGCTTGTGCGTTTAGCACATCAGCACTTGCAATATTTAGATCTGCCGGACGAGCTTTTGCTTTTTTCAAATCAAGCTCTGCTTTTCTTTGAGAAACTAAAGACTCCGCAGAAGATATAGCTACATCGCGACTCTTTAAAGCATTCTGATAAGCATTCATATTTACTAAATAATTTGAAGATTTAGTATTTGGTATTTTAACAACCCAATCAGTAGTTAAGTTCAAAGTAGACTCAGTAGGCATTTTGATAGTAAGACCTGTATTTGCTAAAGGTTGAGGAAAATTATAATTCATACCTCCACTTCCCGTTGTAATACCCGACAAAGAAAAAGCTAATCCGCTCCCTCCAGAAGAATTATATATTTTTATTTTCAAATCTCCTTCTTTGCCTAAAACATAACTACCTCCTATAACAGGTGGAGTATAAGTTGTAAAAGTTTCATTTTCAGGAACAGCCTCCAAAGAAGAATTCAATAAAACACTATAAGCATTTGCAACCAAAAGATCTTGTTCTTTTTTTGTATTTTCCAACGCACGTTCTGCATTCTCTAAAGAAACTTCAGATAAGCGTATTTCTTCATTTGAACTACCTTGAAAGGTTTTATCATATCGTGCCTGAGCAGAAAGAACACCAGCTCTCGCTTGAGTCAAACTAGACAAAACTTGTCCTTGATCCAAGTTCGCCAAGATATCACCCTTTTTGACCTTATCCCCCACCTGAACCAAAACATCTCTTACAGTTCCACCCTTACTAAAAGAAAGAGAAAGATCAACAGAAGAAACAACTTGCCCTGTTGCTTTTACTATATTATTCAAATCAGTTTGTTTTACGTCTTCTATTATTATATTTTTATTATTACCCCCATTAGAAAAAATTAAAAATAATATGATTAAAAAAACAAAACCTGCAGTAAAATAATACTTATGTGATAAAATAAAATCCTTAATTTTAATTAAATTGATATTGTCCATCCCGTTAGATATTTTTGATTAATTTATAATTACACTACACGTTATTTTTCATAAACACACAACCTCACTTATTCCCATTATTTAAAATATCTAACGGGATATATCACTCTATTATACTAAAATAAAAACAAAACCGCATCATGTGTGC
>CAYLLX010000037.1:0-2580 GCA_964384975.1 uncultured Candidatus Saccharibacteria bacterium | reverse complement strand
ACTAATATTTTGCATTAACCTATTATACTAAAAAAGTATACAAAAACAAAACCGCATCATGTGTGCGGTTTTGTTTTTATTCTTTAAATAATTAAATTATTTATCTGACATCTCATCTTTCATTTTAGAAAGAAAAGAAGCAACGAAATCCTTTGAACCCATACCGATAGCAATAGCTCCTCCTAAAGCAAGCATCGCTATAATACCTGTAAACAAAATATTCATATAAGTATCAGCTATGCCTAATTGACCCAAGGCCATTATGAAAGCAAAAACCCAAACTGTATATTTTGCTATAGCACCTAGCATATTTGCAGATCTTACGTTTAAAGCTTTTGAACCAGAAGATATAAATCTGGACAAGAAATTTGAAACATAAGCTGCTATTATCAAAATAAATGCTGCTACTATAATACGAGGCAAGAAAGCAAGCACTCCGTCACGCAAGAACATAGATACATAATCAAGTCCTACTAGACTAAGTGAAGGCAATAAGAAAACGATTATGATAAACCATTTTACAACTTGCCCTAAAAAGTAACCAGAATTCAAATTCATTCCAGCTTTTTTTAAAATCTCATCTGTGCCTACTGATTGCAAAAGTTTATCAATTTTTAAAGTACTGATAACTTGCTCAAAAGCACGAGCGATCAGATTACCCAAAACCCAACCTATAATAAAGAAAACGATAGCCAAGATAAGCTTAGGAGCGAATTGAATAAAACCCCACCAAAGCTCTTGCAAAGAAGCATTAAAAACTTCCCCCCATGTAAACCAAATATTACTCATAAATTAAAATAATTATTAATAATTTTTTAAGCCCCGACGTTTCGGTACGGGGAGCTGACTTTTATATCAGCTTTCGACCTTAAAAATCTCTATATATTAATTATACCAATTTTTTAGAATAAAAGGGGTACTATGTGGATAACTTTAGATCTTTAGCTTGGTGTATTATTTCATGAGGATAATCCAAAACATCACGCACAAGCTTGTCATACATATTTATTCTATAAGCGAATTCTTTAGAATCAAATTTTGCGTAAACTATCTCTTTTCCTATTTCTGCTTCTATTCTCTTTATGGCTTCGTCTATTTTTTTATTATTAAGACTTTCTCCCACAATAAAAACATCCACCCTACTATCTTTGTTTTTTATAAAAATACCTGCAACAATCAAAAGTTTTACTTTACCCACTTTTTTAAAAGTCTCCCATATATAAGATTTGTCTAAAATATCTGTACCCAAAAGTAATGCTTCGAATTCACGAGTGTATTTAAAAGAAATATCAAAAGTCCAATCTGTTCCCTTTTTCTTTAAAAAAGAGATAGACTGCAAAAGCTTTAGCTCTTTACGCAAAAGATTAATATTAACCCTACTTCTTTTTTCTATTTCTGTTGTTTTTAAAACTAGAGTTTTATTTAAAAGGAAAAGACGCATAATCTTCACCCGTGATGTATTCCCCAGTATTTTTCCTAATATTTCCATACCTAATTTTATACCCTTTTTTACTTAAAAAAACAAGCAAACAAAAACACCCGCATCCCTGCGAGTGTTTTTGTTTTTGATTATCTAGTCTTTCGTAAAAGTTATTTCAATTCAACTTTTCCTCCAGCTTCTTCGATTTTCTTTTTCATATCTTCAGCTTCTTCTTTTTTCGCTCCGTCTTTGATTGTTGCAGGAGCTCCGTCAACTAAGTCTTTTGCTTCTTTCAAGCCTAGTCCCAAAGCTTCTTTAATAACTTTCATAACTGCGATTTTTTGTTCACCAGCTGAAGCCAATACAACAGTAAAAGAATCTTTTTCTTCTGCTTCTGCACCTGCGCCTGCTGCTGGAGCACCTGACACAGCAACAGCTGCAGCAGAAACTCCGAATTTTTCTTCGATTGCCTTTACCAAGTCATTCAACTCAAGTACTGACATTTTTTCAATTTTTTCTAAGATATCGTTAAATTTTTCCATAAAATGTAATTTATATTTATAATTAATAATTATTTCCCGCCCAAATAAATTTATATTTATTCATTTCGGGTAGATTTCTTTGCTACTTCAGAAAGCCCAATTGCAAGTTTTTGAATAGGAGCTTTCAACAAGAAAGCAATCTTTGAAAGCAATACTTCTCTTCCAGGAATCAAAGCTATTTCCATCATCCTACTAGCATCTACGAATTGTCCTTCGAACACACCTCCTAAAATATTCATCATACCTTTGTGTGTTTTTTGGAAATTGTAAACTTCACGAGCAGGCGCAATAGAATCTTTTGAAAACGCTATAGCTACTTCTCCTCCGAGCTCTGGCAAATCTCCAAAACCTTTATCTTGCATCGCTCTCTTCAGTAAAGTCTTTCTAGAAACTTTATAAGAAACACCTTGCTCTCTCAAATCCTTACGCAAAGCTGTTTCGTCTTGTGCTCTTAAACCGTGAAAGTTTACAAACACAACAGAAGCAGAGTCGTTAATATAATTTTACAAATCTTTGATGATTTCTTCTTTTTTTGATTTTAATAATGGCATTTGTATTTTTAGTTTAAATAAAAAAAACGGCTAATGCCGCAAATAATTCTGCTTATGCAGATTCGAC
>CAYLLX010000036.1:3884-6779 GCA_964384975.1 uncultured Candidatus Saccharibacteria bacterium | reverse complement strand
GGATTATTATTTCAGGTCATTTGGACGAATGTAATTTAAAAGAAAAGATAATTCAAAAAGATTATAGTAATATAGTTTTATTTAATAATCCTAATATTAAATTAAAAATTACTGCACCCGATTTAGAAAAATACAATGCTTATTTTTGGACTGAAAATTCAGCGGGTATAGTTAGAATTAATAAATCTTAATCACTCATCGTTATGACTGTTCAAACCAGCTTTTCCAGTGAACTGTTGTTGATTTTTGGGTCAAAATTTGCTATAATATAGGTATATAAAGAAATAAGATGTCCCAAGAAATACAAAACTCAACAAGCTCAGTCAGAACATGTCAAAACTCAGGCATCAGCAAATACTGCCAAGGGGAATTTGTCATCGAGCCCGATGATTTTGTATTTTACGATAAAATAAAAGTCCCACCTCCGACATTTTGTCCGGAGTGTAGGATGCAGAGGAGATTTGCTTTTAGAAATCCTAGTAATATTTTTAAAACCATAGATGCATTTTCAAAGAAAGAAATATTTTCATTGATACCAAATGAAGCAGAGGTGAATGTTGTTACAAATGAAGAATGGTTTAGTGATTCTTGGGATGGTATTGAGTATGGCGTGGAGGTTGATTTTACACGACCATTTCTCGAGCAAGTTTTTGAACTCCATAAAAAAAGTCCTATCGTTGGATTAAATGTTAATAGAATTGTAAACAGCCCTTATGCAGGTAATGCGAATGATTTAAAAAATTGCTATTTAGTTTTTGGAGCAGGATTCAATGAAGATTGTATGTATTCTGTGGGTATTCATAATTCTAAAAATTGTTTAGATGGTCTTGAGATTTATAAATCAGAAAATTGTTATGGGTGTTTTAATATTACAGAATGTAATAAAGCATATTTTTCTCAGGAGTGTATACAGTGTGTAGATGTTTGGTTTTCTAGGAATTGTGTGGGATGTATGGATTGTTTTGGTTGTGTTAATTTACGCAACAAGCAGTATTATATTTTTAATAAACAATATTCTCGTGAGGATTATTTTGCAGAGTTAGAAAAAATGAATTTGAATAATTACTCTTCTTTGAAAAAACAACAAACACAAGCAAAAGATTTTTGGAAAAAGTTTCCAAAGAAATATATTCAAGGTATAAAAAACATAAATTCTTCTGGTTCTTATATAACCAAATCTAAAAATGTTCAAAAAAGTTGGATTGTTGAAAATGGTGAAGACATGAAGTATGTTCAGTTTGTTGTAAATCAACCTAGTAGGGATTGTTATGATATCTCAGTTTGGGGTTACGGCTGTGAGCTTGCTTACGAATTTTCTTCTTGTGGGCATGGGGTTTTTAATTCTAAATTTATAGTAGATTGTTGGCCAAATATTCGTGATACAGAGTATTCTTTGCATTGTAGTTCTGTTTCAAATTGTTTTGGTTGTTCGGGTTTACGCAATAAAGAATATTGTATTTTAAATAAACAATATTCAAAAGAAGAATATTTTGAGTTAGTTGAAAGAATAAAAAAGCATATGGATGAAATGCCTTATGCAGACAAAAAAGGTAGAGTGTATAAATATGGTGAATTTTTCCCAATAGAGTTTTCTTGGTATGGTTACAATAACACATTGGGACAAGAGCTTTTACCTGTAAATAAAGAAGAAGCAGATGAAAATGGTTATCCTTGGTATGAACTATCTCGTGGTGTTTATAAGTTTGATATTACAAAGGGGAATTTATTTGAAAATATTAAAGATGTAGATGTTGATATTGTTACTAAAATTATTGAATGTGAAGATTGTAGAAATGCGTACAAGATCTTGGAAAATGAATTTAATTTTTTGAAACAAAATAATTTACCATTACCCAGGTCTTGCTTTAATTGTAGACACAAAGAGCGTTTAAATCAAAGAGTAGGAGTTTTTCTTTATGAAAGACAATGTATGAATACTAATTGTGAAGAAAAATTTTTGACTGGTTATAACCCTGATAATTTGGATATTGTTTACTGCGAAAAATGCTATCAGCAAGAAGTTTATTAAAAAAGCTAATAAAATAAAGGTTTTTGAGTGTTGATTTTTAGGCTAAAATTTGCTATAATATAGGTATATGAAAAATATAAATTTTACTGCTGTAATTAAAAAAAATGAAAAGTGGTATATTGGCTGGGTAGAAGAAATACCTGGTGTTAATGCTCAGGGTAAAACTTTAAAAGAAGTTAGAGAAAATTTAAAAGAAGCTCTAAATCTAATTTTAGAATCTAATCGTTTAATTTCAGTTCAAGAGCAAGAGTCTTTTTCTAAGAAATTATTTTTAAAAGAATCTATAGCGATTTAATTTTATGAAAAGAACGGACTTAATGAAATTTTTAAGACAACACGACTGCTTCTTGCTTCGGGAGGGTGCAAAACATAGTGTTGTTGTAAATGTCCGTTCGAACAGAACCTCAACAATACCAAGACATAATGAGATAGATAATAGTCTTGGTAAAAAAATTTGTAGAGATTTAGGTATTCCAGAAATTAAAAAGAAATAATATGCAAAACGAATCACAAAAAATCATATGCCAAAATAAAGGCATCAGCAAATACTGCCAAGGGGAATTTGTTATCGAACCAGACGATTTTGTATTTTACGATAAAATAAAAGTCCCACCACCGACATTTTGTCCGGAGTGTCAAACTCAAAAAGCAATGGTTTGGAGGAATGAAACAATTTTATATTCTGGTGAAAAATGCAAAATGTGTGATATGAATATTTTAACTATGTATAATCCCAAGTCTGGTTTTGTTGTTTATTGTAATTCTTGTTATAGGGGTGATAAATGGGATCCAAAAGATTATGCTATGGATTATGATTACTCTCGTTCTTTTTTAGAACAATTTAAAGAGCTTATGTTTAAAGTTCC
>CAYLLX010000036.1:0-3874 GCA_964384975.1 uncultured Candidatus Saccharibacteria bacterium | reverse complement strand
AAGAATGCTTTGTATAGTACTAGTGGGGCTGGATTGATGGTTGATAGTCCTTATGCTAACTGTGTTGGAGGATTAAAGAATTGTTATTTGTGTTTTAATTCAGCCAATCTAGAGGATTGTATGTATTCAAGAGGAGTTACACACTCAAAAGAAGTTTTAGATTGTTACTTTTGCAAGAAAATAGAAAACTGTTATGAGGCTATAAATACATACAATAGTGTAAATGCTTTTTGGGTTCAAAATTCAAATGATGTTTTAGATTCTATGTTGCTTTATGATTGTGCGAATGTTTCTAATTGTTTGGGTTGTGTAAATTTAAGAAATAAATCTTATTGTATTTTAAATGAACAATATTCCAAAGAAGAATATTTTAATTTTTTAAGTGAAACAAAAGGGTCTTATTCAAAGATGAAAAAGTTAGAAGATCGTTTTTTGGAACTAATAAAAAATTCACCTAAAAGAGCTACTCAAAATATTAAAGCTGTTGATAGCATTGGAGATTATTTAACTGAATGTAAAAATGTTAAATTCGGTTTTGAGGTTATGAATGCTGAAGACTGTAAAAGGGTTTATTTTGGTAGAGATATAAAAGATAGTTATGGAACTGTTGGATATGGAATTAAATCAGAGTTGCTTTTGAATTGTGTGTCTACGGGATATACCTCTAGGGCTATAGGATGTTGGGCTTGCGAATTGTCTCAGGATTTAGAATATTGTATTTCTTGTTTTCCAAGTAATAAAAATTTAATAGGATGCGATTCGATGAGAAATTCTCAATATTGTATTTTAAATAAACAATACTCAAAAGAAGATTATGAAACTTTGAAAAATCACATTGTCAAAGAATTAATTTCTCTTGGTATGTATGGACTAATGTTGCCTTCTGATATTTCACCTTTTTCATATAATGAAACTTTGGCACAAGATAACTATAATTTAACAGAAGGTGAAGCATTAAAACAAGGTTTTGTTTGGGAGAAAGAAATACAATTAACTTCAGGAAAAGAAACATTATTATTATCTTCTTTGTCTGATAACATAAAAGATATTGATGGTAATATATGTAAAGAAATTTTAGCTTGTGAAGATTGTAATAGAAATTATAAAATTACAGAACAAGAATTTTATTTTTATAAAAACAAGATTATTCCAATACCTAGAAAATGTTTTTATTGCAGGCATCAAGCCAGAATTACAAAAAGAGGTATTTTAAGATTTCACAATGAAAATTGCAATAAATGTAATACTGTTATTTTTACAAATCTTAACTCCAAGAGTGGAGATATCGTCTACTGTGAAAAATGTTATCAACAAGAAGTTTATTAAAAAAGCTAATAAAATAAAGGTTTTTGGGCATTGATTTTTGGGCTAAAATTTGCTATAATATAGGTATATGAATCCCGTTAGGTATTTTAAATAACGGGTATGGTTAATATGCTTGAAGTAGAAAAAATAACGTGTGTATATATTATAAGTTAATCAAAAATATCTAACGGGATGAAGAAAGACTATTATGAAATATTAGGTGTAAATAAAGGAGCTTCGAAAGACGAGATAAAAAAGGCTTTTTATAAACTTGCACACAAATATCATCCCGACAAAAAAGAAGGGGATGAAAAAAAATTCAAGGAGGTAAATGAAGCTTACCAAGTACTTTCTGACGAGCAAAAAAGAGCGAAATACGATCAATTTGGGTCAGGCTATGAAAACATGGGAGGATACGGAGGAGGTCAGTATCAGGGAGGTTTTGGCGGATTCGAAGGCTTTGACTTTTCTGGTTTTCAAAACGGGGGAGTTGAGTTTGACTTGGGAGATATTTTTTCAGAATTTTTCAATGGAGGTATGGGAGGCAATACTAGGAGCAGGGCTCGCCGAGGGAGAGATATTTCTACAGAGATACAGATAACTTTTGCAGAAGCGGTCTTTGGTGTAAATAGAAAAATTTTGATAAATAAAACTTCTAGTTGTACTAGCTGTAATGCGACAGGTGCGAAAACAAATACTAAAATGGAGACTTGCAAAGCTTGTAACGGTCAAGGAAGTATCCGCGAAGCAAAGAGAACAATGCTAGGAACTATCTCAAGCACAAAAACTTGTGATGATTGTCTTGGTGCAGGTGAAGTGCCAAAAGAAAAATGTGACAAATGTCACGGAAAAGGAGTTTTGAAAAAAGAAGAAGAAATATCTTTAAATATTCCTGCGGGTATTAGAGACGGAGAGATGATCCGTATGACGGGTGCGGGTGAAGCGGTTTTCAAAGGAACTTCGGGGGATTTGTATATAAAAATAAATGTAGCAAAACATCCTACTTTTACGAGAGAAGGTTTTGACCTCGTTATGGATATGGATTTAAATTTGACTGATGCATTGCTCGGTTTGGAAAAAAAGATAAATACACTAGACGGAGACGTGAAAGTAGAAATACCAGAAGGAGTAGCTGTAAATGAAATATTACGCGTCAGAGGCAAAGGTGTGCCTTATAAAGGAGGTAAAAGAGGAGACTTGCTCATAAGACTCAATATAAAAATGCCTCATAAGCTTTCCAAAAAAGCCAAAGAAATTATAAAAGAATTACAAAAAGAGGGATTATAGAAATAAAAATCTATGGAAAATTTTGGAAAAAAAATAAAAAAGATAGCACAAGTTGGAGCTTTTGTTGCTTTAGGGTCGGCTGTGCCAATAGCGAAATCACAAAAAATAGAAGAAATAATACCAAAAGAAGTTTCAGTTTCTAACACTAAAGATAAATCCTTAGATGATAAAAAGGTTGTTTCTTATGATACTTTAGAAAATAACAATGAACAGATTTTATCTAAAGAGTATCTTGTGAATATATTAAAAAAATTAAGAAGCCGAGTGGGAGAAAATGTTTTGAAAAAATATACTCCCATTAATGGTGATGGTGATAGTTCTGGTGATGACCATATTATTTTATCCGTCGGAAATGAACAAATTTCCAATGAACATACGTATTTTGATTATATTTATAGTATTCGTTTAATGCAAAGAAAATCTGGAATAGATGAAAATCGCAAAAGGCAAAATGATTTAAAAAATGATTTTAAAAAAGAATTAAATGAAACAAAGAAAAAAAATCTTTTTGAAAATAAAAAAGACCAACATGAATGGGAAACCAATTATTTAGCAAATATTAATAAAACTTTATCTTTAATAGCAGAGGAAGAAAAAAGCATAGATGAATCATTAGAGTTAGAGTCTGGCCATGCTGGAGCATTAGTTTATTCGTTAATTCGTTCTGGTTTGTATGATAAATGGAAATCTGAAGATAGTATATTAGCAAGAAAAATAGAGAGAAGCATTCAAGTAGAAAAAAATGATGAAAAGTTATTTTTTGATTATATGAAACATGATTATGAATGGAAACTTCTTATCCTAGTAGAGCTTGCCAAGAGAGGTCTAGACACAACATTTTATCAGCATGGAAATTCTAATCAAGACTCTTTCCATATGGAATATGAAAAGAGTTCAATGGATCATGATTATTTAGAAGCTTTAAGAGTAATGGGAGCTGAGGAATTGTATTTTTTAAATTTAGCTGAAGAATTATATGGAAATAGATTTTCATTCGATTACGATAATGAATCTAAAAAAGATTCTATGATAAACGAATACCTTTCTTTTGTTCCTGAAGATTTAACAAAAGAGGAAATAGGTTTTTTGCAAGTGGCCAAAGAACAATTTGTCTCTTGGAAAAAATCTATTTATGGTTTAGGAAGTACTTGTTCAGGAAGTCACGCCTTGCATGCAATGGTTGCTTGGGATATTTATTCTAATAATGAAAGAAGATTAAAAACTAGAATTAAAACCAGTGTTGAACGTTTAAAAAAGATTTTAGATGAAAATAATTTAAATA
>CAYLLX010000035.1:0-6893 GCA_964384975.1 uncultured Candidatus Saccharibacteria bacterium | reverse complement strand
TTGGTTAGAGCACAGAGCTTATACCTCTGGGGTCCATGGTTCGAATCCATGAGGGTGGACAAGAATTAAAACTCAAAGTTTTAAAATTCAAAATCGTTATGGTTTAGAAATTGTCGGAGATGTTTTTGTGCCAGATGAGAGCTTGGGTATTTCTTTTGTTTTACATGGATTGGGGGGGGTTCCGACAGCACAATAATAACCAGGCGATAGTAGATACCTTTTTAAAAAATAATTTTACAGTTGTTACTTTTGATTCAACAAATTCTGTTGGTGAAAGTGGTGGTAAATACGAAGACGCTACAGTAACTAAACATCATGAAGATTTATGTGATTTAATAGATTGGTCAAAGAAGCAAGATTTTTATACTGAGTCAATTTTTCTAGCAGGGCATAGTTTGGGTGGATATGCAGTTTTAAAATATGCAGAAGATTATCCTGTGAACATAAAAAGTGTTTTTGCTTTTGCTCCATTCATAGCAGGAGAACTCTCTTTTGAAGCGCACAGAATTTTTGAAAAAGAAAAATTTGAAGAATGGGAAAAAACAGGATGGAATGCTCGTATAAGTAAATCAAAACCAGGTTTAGAAAAAAAGCTCCCTTGGAGTCATATGCTGGGTAGGTTGGAACATGATTTAAGAAAAAAAGCTGGTAATTTATTTTTACCTGTCTTGATTGTTGTTGGTGAAAATGATGGCCCGTGTCCACCAATGCACCAAAAAATGTTTTTTGATTTGATACCTGAAGGTAAAAAAGAATTACACATAGTCCCCGACGCACCGCATACTTTGAGAGAAGAAAAACACTTAAATGAATTAAAAAATATTCTAAATATTTGGCTCCAAAAAATAAAATAAAAATAAAATTCCTAGAACTCAAAAGTGTATCAAAAATGTCCGGCCGGACATTTTTGATACACTAATTTGTTTTGATGTTGAAAGTTTTTATGTTTTTTCTAATTTGAAGCTTATCCAATCTTTTTAAGAATTCTTTTGGTAGAGGTCCTGGTCCGATCCATAAACTTTGTTGAAGCATTTTGTAGTTAAATATTTTTAATTGATTCCTGAGCCACCTTCTAATCTTTCGATCTCTCTCTGGTATATCAAAAGAAATTATTAGATTATTTTTTGAATTTTTATTAAAAGGAGAGGTTATATAACTGAGTGGATTTTTATTTTTATAAAAATCTTTGCCTTCTTTTGTGAGGGAAAATTCTGAATTCTCACATTTGATAAATCCTTTCTTTTTTAATCTGTAAATACCAAGACGAATACTTTCTTTTTTAAAATTTTCAAATTCACGCTCTTTAAGTATTTTATGAAAAGTATAAGAGTTTTTAGCACTTAATAATGTAGCAATAATTAAATCTTTTAAATTAATATTTCTATACATATTTTTATTGTATCACTTTTGTCCGGCCGGACAAAATTGAAATAAGATAGAAATGATATAGAATGAACTATTTAGATATTTTTTTTCTAAATTATTTTTAAATTACTTGAAATTATTCAAAATGAAACTCTGAGACTTTTTGTTGGACTTTGTTTTTGAGATAAAAAATGTTTGTGTATTAACAACTTGCTTGTTTTTAGGGTTTTTGATAGGTATACTGTAATAGTATTATATTGAATCTTATTATTAATTTTTTTAAAAAACTAAACTATGAAAAAATATTTTTTATCAATGTTGCTTGTCGTAATTTTTATATTAACTGCACAAAATGTCTCAGCGGAATCATTGCTTTCTCGAGCTTTTAATAGTGTCAATCCAAAATTACTTACAGCGTCAGTTGCGGATCTCATTACCGTTTCAAATGTTCAGCAAAAATTGTTGGATGAAGGATTGCTTTCTTATACGCCTACAGGTGTTGTTGATCAAGTAACAATAAATGCTGTTAAAACCTTTCAAAATCAAAATAATTTAAAAGTTGATGGCATTGTGGGACCACAAACATTAAATGTTTTAATTCCTTCTTCTAATACTACACCAAGCATTAGTAATCCAGCTCCATCTGTTACTACCACTAAACCACAAATTACGAATTCTCTTTATCGTGGTGTTGTGGACAGGCAAGTAACGAAAGCACAAGAAATTTTGAAAACTCTAGGTTTTTTCTCAGGTAATACTACTACGTCTTTTGGTCCAAAAACTGAACAAGCAGTAAAAAGTTTTCAAAAAGCAAAAGGTATTGAACAAACAGGAACAATAGGACCAAAAACAAGAGAATTATTGAATAATATGACACTTGTTGATCCTTCTCTTGTTGATGAAAGATTTTTGAATTCAATAACTTGTCCAACAAACACTACACCTTATGTAAAAGTTCTTTCACCGAACGGTGGGGAGGTTTTTAATATTGGTGATACAGTAACAATTAAATGGAATTTTTGTAATTCAAATAAAGTGATGCAAATTTCATTGCTTGATACTAGATATGACTCAAATCTTGAAACCGGTGAGGCTATTATTGGAGGAATAAATACAACAACAGGTAGTTACACTTGGGTGGTCCCTCCATCCCTAGGAGAATTATCTGGTGGTTTATTAAATGGACAAAATGTGTATAAAATTCATATTGCCACTTTTCCACTTCAAGATGATTCAAATAATTTTCAATTTGATTATAGCGATACGGGATTTACTATTAATGGGAAGAATCAAAATCCACTTTGTAATTCATTGTCTCAGCCTTCAATTAGTGTAATTTCACCAAACGGAGGAGAGGTGTATACTCAAGGACAACAATTTACTGTAAAATGGATAACATGCAATGCACCAGCTGGCGCTATTGTAATGGTTAATTTGGATAATTTTCATCCAGGTCCTGGAACAATGGGTGCTACTTTGATTCCTCAGAATTCAGTTTTTGGAGGAGGTAATACTACGCCAACACAAAATGATGGACAAGAGATTTATACTATCCCAACACCACAAATAAATTCTGGAATTGCACCAAGTACAAAGTATAAAGTTCGTGCACATCTTGCCACAGGGTCATCAGTTGGTAATATAAATACACTTTCATACGACTATTCAGATAATTACTTTACCATCAATGGGCAATCTCAACAATCATCTTGTGTTACCATAAACGAACCTTGTATAAAAGTAATTACTCCAAATGGTGGAGAAATATTTACACAAAATTCAAACAATAGTATTTCAGTTCAATATTCTTCTGTTTCTGGTAATAATGAATTTGTACAATTAGGATTAGTAGATGCAAATGCGACAAATAGTTCAAATGTTGTAGGGTCCCCATATCTTCTTAAAGGATGGATTAGTGCTCCTGGTGGTCCGGGTGGGGCAACTCCTTTTTCAGGTGGAGGTTTTAATTGGGGTGCTATACAGGTGTGTGACCTTGCTTTTATAACTTGTTGGCCAGTTCAGCCAGGTTATTATAAAGTGTTGGCACAAATTAAAGATTTAAACGGTAATTTGTCTTTAGTTCCCAATGCTTCCAATTGGGATATAAGTGATAATTCATTCAAGATTGTTGGTCAAAATCAACAAAACACAATTCTTGGTCAAATTTCTATGTGGTACGGTAAGGTGAATCAACATCGTACTCCAAATGGTGTATGGATGACTGATTCAGACGGAGTTGCTGGTGCAGGCACATATGCTCAGACTGGAAGTGAGGGTTGGATGGATAGAAAACTTGAGTATTGTCAGAGATTTTGGCCCAATACGACAAGTATTCAATCTGCTGGTTATATGACTATTAATACTTGGAGAAGTAGAGGTAATGTTTTAGGTCCATATACATCAGTAAGTTCTGTTTATGATTGTGTGATGTAGTAAATATAATTATAAAAAATATCCATTAAAGATAAAGTCTTTAATGGATATTTTTATTCAAAATGAAACTCAGAGACTTTTTGTTGGACTTTGTTTTTGAGTAGAGGGTATTTTGAGAGTTCGGGGTCGAGGGTGATCATCTTGACTGCTTCTTCTCGAGCAGCAGAAACCATCTTTATATTTTTTATCGCTTCCATGCCGATATCACTTATGCCCCATTGCTTCATTCCTAAAAGCTCTCCTGCACCTCTTAGGCTCAAATCTAGCTCAGACAATTCAAAACCATTTTTGGCATTTTTTAAAGCATTTAATCTATTTAAAGTTTTTTCAGTTTTTGCATCAGCAAAAACGTAGCAATACGCTTGATGATTGCCTCTGATAACTCTTCCTCTTAGTTGGTGTAATTGCGCAAGGCCAAATCTTTCCGCGCCTTCTATGATTATGACTGTTGCATTTGGGACATTTACTCCTACTTCTACGACAGACGTCGCACAAAGTATATCCACATCTCCTTTATAGAAATCATCCATAACTTCTTCTTTTTTACTTTTGCTCATCTTGCTATGCAATATATCTATTTCGTATTCTGGAAAAATATCTTTTTTGAGTCTTTTAGCTTCTGCTGTGACGGATTTTAATTCTAAAGTATTATTCTCACTTTCGTCTATCCTAGGACAAATCACATACATTTGTCTGCCTTCTTTTAATTCTTTTTTTATTTTTTCATAAACTTCTTCTCTTTTGTCTGGAGTTATTATTTCTGTGATAATACTTTTTCTACCTGCGGGCATTTCTTCTAAAAGAGAAAGATCAAGGTCTCCGTATATAGTCAGAGCGAGTGTGCGGGGGATAGGGGTGGCTGTCATAGAAAGCAGATGTGGAGCAAAGTTGTCTTTGCGAACGAGTTTTTTTCTCTGCATTGTTCCGAAACGGTGCTGTTCGTCTATTACAACGAGCCCCAGGTCTTTGAATTTGACTGTTTTTTGAATAAGTGAGTGTGTACCTATAAGTATCGATATCTCTCCATTTGCGACCCATTTTAAGAGTTGAGTGCGAGATATATCAGTCCAGTTTACCCCGCCGTTGGCGGGGCTGGCGATTTTAGAAGGGAATTTGCGACAACCAGAGCGAGTTAGAAGACCGATATGTATCGGTAAGTGTTTATAGTATTTTATAAAAGATTCAAAATGTTGTGTGGGTAGTATTTCTGTTGGTGCCATGTATGCTACTTGAAGAGTTCCAAAGTTTTGATTGTCAGGTCTTTGTTTAACCACCGCATAAGACGCAGTCGCTGCGACGGCAGTCTTTCCGCTACCTACGTCACCTTCGAGCAAGCGAGACATGGGATAATTTTTCTGCATGTCTTCTAAAATATCTCTGATGGATTTATTTTGAGAAGGTGTCGGAGTAAAAGGGAAACGTTGTATAAAATTCTCAATGTCTTTTTTTTCAGTATTTATTTTGAAAGACTTATTTTTTCTGTATTCTAATTTATCATGTTGTCTTTGGAGTTGAATACAAAAAACCTCTTCAAAAGCAAAACGTTTTTTGGCTACTTCTGCGTCTTTTAGATTTTTGGGTTTATGTATCCAGATTAGAGCTGTTTTGAGAGTTGGTAAACTGTATTTTTTTAAAATCTCTTCAGGTAAATAGTCTTTTATTTCGTCTAGTATTTTAGATCCAAGTATTTTTTCTATTTTACTAATTATCCACTTAGAAGTAACTCCTTTACTTTCAGGATAAACAGGATAAGCAAAACCCACATCACCGTCTTCTTTTTTAAAAAGAGAGTCGTGTTTGTCTATAGGCATATGAGGTATCCTTTCTAAGATTGGATTATTGATGCACAAAGTTCCTTTGTTGTCGGTTATTTTTCCAGTTAGCATAACACTTTGTCCTTCTTTGAATATTTTTGCTAGATAGGGTTGATTAAACCAAGTAATCTTTATTTTGCCTGTTAGGTCTTCTATTGTCGCTTCTCCCATAGGCATATTGGTCTTGAAAGATTTTTTAGTTTTTAGATTTGATATTTTTCCGTATATTGTTGCGTTGTCATTTGTATCAAGTTCGTTGATATTTTTTATTTGGCTTATGTCACTATAGCGAGTGGGGAAGTAAAAAAGTAAATCTTCAATAGAAAAAAGCCCAAGTTTATTTAGGGCTTTTTTGTGTGCCTCGTCCAAACGAAAAACTTTTTCAAGTTTATCTGATAATTGCATTTTATTCTCCAATAAGTTCTTTTACTTTTTTTGCCAATTCATCTAATGTGAAATTTGATTTGACCATGAATTCGCTGATACCGAGTTTTTGAACTCTTGCTATGTCTTTGTCTTCGGAAAGGTTTGAGAAAACTATGACCGGTATAGTTAACAGGTTTTTATTTTCTCTAATTTTTTCTAAAATCATAAAACCATCAACATCTGGTAAAAGCAAATCAAGCAAAATAAGATCTATTTTATTATTTGGGTTTTCTATTATCTTAAAAGCTTCAACACTATTTGATGCAGTTAAAATATTGTAACCTTCTTTTGTTAATTTTGTTGTTTCTAATCCTTGAAGAAAATTGTCATCTTCTATTATAAGTATTGTTTTTGACATATTTATATTATACTAATTTTTAATTTACAATACAAATGTATTTTATTTGTTTACAGGTAGCGTAAAAAAGAAAGTTGTGGTGTTATTATTGCTTTCAAACCATATTTTACCTCCATGATCCTCAACTATTTTTTTAACAGTAAAAAGCCCTATTCCTGAGCCTATAACTTCCTTTTTTTGGGCTTCTGGGGCTCTGTAGAATTTTGTAAAGATCTTTTGTTTTCCGTCCTCTGATATTTCAATACCCGAATCCTTAACAGATATTTCCATAAAACCTTCTTCTGTGTTTTTTGTTGTTATAAATACTTTACTGTGTGGGTTGCCGTATTTTATAGCATTTTCTAGTAAGTTTTGAAAAACTACACGAGTTTTTTCTTTATCAGCTTTTATTTTTGCATTTTGACCTTCGATTTTTAAAAAGATTAGTTCCATGCCTTTCATTATCGCTTCTCCCGAGAAATCAAAAATAGATCCTTCTATGAGCTCTACCATATCTA
>CAYLLX010000034.1:4924-6912 GCA_964384975.1 uncultured Candidatus Saccharibacteria bacterium | reverse complement strand
TCGCAAAACCGAGTCCTTTTTAATCATTTGGATTTTCTTCGAAAAACATTCGAACTTTGTCCAACAGATACCGCAAAAGTTTTCGCGAAGCAAAAGCTTTGCGGAGCCGAGCAAATGAACTACTTCATTTGCGTGCAGATTCGAAAGGCGCAGACATTTTTTTGTAGCAACAAAAACAGTCGAGCCAGGTCTTCTGACTCTGAGAGTCATCAGACTCAAATGAGGTCGTGAAAATTTTTGTTTGACGAAACAAAAATTATTCCTGACCGAATCTCGCCGGCTCCGCAAAAAAGTGATAAAATGATTTATCCCTAAAAGGATTCGAATTATGGAACGATTTGAGCAACCAATAAAACAAAAAAGAAGTTTAGATAAAGACCGAACTGCATTTATCGAGGCAATTAAACATACTCAGATTCTGGAAATAGATACTGACTTTGATGAACACGCAGTAAAAGCTCTTGAATCAGAATTGGCTGATACAAAGTTGTTTTTACTCGGTGAGACGCATGGAGTAAGGGAAAATCCTGACATCATTTACACACTTTTCAAGAAGTTTGGTTTCAGGAATCTTGCGCTCGAATGGGAGCCTTCATTAAAGGAAAAAGCGGAGCGGTTCCTGAATGGAGAAGTGCTTGATTTTGATTCGGTAAAAGATATTCCTGATGGACGGATTACTGCAGGACATTTTGCACTTCTAAAGAAACTAAAAGAAGAGGGGCTACTTGAAAAGCTCGTATGCTTTGACCAGGGAGGTGCAACAAGTTGGGACAAGAGAGATGAGAATATGGCACGCAATATTATTCAAAATCTTACAGAGACCTCTACTCTTGTTGTTGCTGGGAAACAGCATACAAAAACCGAACCAATTATTTTTGATGATGAAAAAGTAGAAAATCACCCGATGGGCGAAAATATAAAAAAACAAATTCCCAATGTGCCGTCTGGTAAAATAAAATATCTCACAGGGCAATTTCACAATTATGGTACAAGAGATTTTAGGGAAAAACCTGAAGGAGTTGATTTGCCGAAGGCAAGATTTTATAAATCCGATGATGGCATTTACTCATTTGATCTACCAGAAGCTCATGTTGCAGTTGTCCCAAACCCGAGTGAGGTTCTACTCGCTGGAGAAGAAAATCAGCCAGAAACAATGGAAGCTATTTTGAGTAGTATAATGACAGCAGAAGAATATAGTAAAATTAAACACGCAACTCCGTATATTTTTGAATTAAAAGCGGGAGATAAAGAGCTTTACTATTTTGGTTCGCCTCACACAAGCGACCCAAGTAATCCTCTATTTACAGAAATTGAAGCCGCTTTTAGTAAAGCAAATCCTGATATTGTTTTTGTTGAGGGTATGAATGTTCGCGGAGATAAAACAAAATTTAATGAGAGAGTAAAATCTACCACACGCGAGGAGGCAATAGATCGTATGGGCGAATCTGGGCTTACTTTAAAATTAGGAATTGAAAAAGGAATTGACTGGGAATCGCCCGAACCAACTGATGAAGATTTGTATAATGATCTGCTCGCCAAAGGATTTTCTAAAGAAGAAATATTTGCGTGGGATGTTTTTCAAATTCTCCCGCAATATAACCGACAAATGAAAAAGGAGGGATTTAAAAAATATGTTTCGGGATTCATTGATCGATTCAAACTAACAACAAATTGGGAAGGTTTTGATTATTCATACGAGCGTGCAATTAAATTGGGCGAGCAAATTTTTGGCGAAGACGTAGACGTTGAAAACGACCAAAGAGCGCTGGATTGGATTGACCCGATACCATGGGGCGAAAAAAAAGAAAGACAAACAATTTTAAATCGAATTGGCGAAGCCTCGTCTCTTTTTAGAGATAAAAAAATTGTTACTGATATTATTGAAGCGTTCAAAACTCACAAACGAGTTTTTGTCGTGTATGGCGCGAGCCATGCCGTGATGCAAGAACCAGCTTTAAAAAAAGCTTTTGAATCGGCTTAGAATTTAA
>CAYLLX010000034.1:554-4824 GCA_964384975.1 uncultured Candidatus Saccharibacteria bacterium | reverse complement strand
TGCTCTGCGGTTGTGTAGAAATCTTCTGCATTGCACGCTTCAGCAAGCTGAAAAGTACTCAGTGTTACAATTGAAGGAGTTTTTATATTCTCCAATTGAATCTCTAGAGCACCTTTTAGACGAGGGTCTATAGAGACTCTTTTGAGTAAAGAGTTTAACTCTTCCTCAGTAAAAAAATTATTTTTTTTCATATTTTTGAGTTTAAGTGTGAAGTAGTAATTTTATAAAAAAGTTAAATAAAAGTTTTCGCTGTAGGCTTTGGCTTCGTTTTTGCCTACAAGAAAATTTTTGTTTAACTTTTTTATCACTAGACAAAACCTAGCGATAGGGGAATTTATAAAACACCTACTTCACATTTAAACCCTTTAATTCAAGGTTCAGATACTACATACAGTATAGCATATTTTAGCTTAAAAGTCAAGCTAGTGCGCGACGGTGAAAGCGATGACTTTGCGAGCGCCGTTTTGCTTGAGTAATTTTTTTATTTCTTTGAGGGTCGCACCTGTTGTTGTTACGTCGTCTATTATTATGATATTTTGATTTTTTATTTGTTCAGGGTTTTTGATACTGAAAGCATTTTTGATATTTTCTATTCTTTCTCTTCTGTTTTTGATGCGAGCTTGATTGAGAGTGTTTTTATTTTTCTGTATTATGTTTTTTAGACAAGAGAAATTTTTATTATTTTCTGCAGCATGTTTTAGGATATTTTCACACAAGAGTTCTGTTTGATTGAAACCTCTTTCTTTTCTTTTTTCTTTGGAGAGAGGTACGGGGATAAGTATCGGATTTTTGAAATTCTCAAAAATCTCTAGGTCAGAGAGCTCTTCGATTATTTTTTCATAAAGTATTTCTCCGAAAAATTCTGCAAAGTATTTTTTATTTTTATATTTCAAAAGCCAGATAGACTTTTTGACTACGGGATCTTTGAAGTCAAAGATAGAGTATATCCAGTCTAGGTTTTCTTTTTCATTCAGAGGGGAAGAGAAGAGGCATTCTCTACAAATATCAAAATCAGGTTTTTTGCAAATTATGCAATTACTCGGAAATATAAAATTTAATAAAAATTTAAACATTTTAGTGTTGTATATATTTTTTTGTGTTATAATTATTGTACCTGTAATTTAATAAAATGGATAATCCTTTTAAAAGTATATTAAGTGGAATAAATATTTTCGGTTCTGCTGGGGACAATACAACCGCTGTCGGTATCGACATCGGCTCTTCGGCTATCAAAATAGTACAGATTAGAAAAAGGGGAGGTAAGGCATTGCTTGAGACTTATGGAGCGATATCTTTGGGTCCTTATGCTGATACTGACATAGGCAAAGTTACAAATTTGCCTCCTGAAACTATAGTCGAAGCTTTAAAAGAAGTTTTAAAAGCTTCCGGAGTTTCTACCAAGCAGTCTGCTCTCGCAATACCGGCTTCTTCGTCTTTGCTTTTTAATATAAATCTTCCCGCTCAAATAAATGAAAATATGTTTGCAAATGTGATACCGACAGAAGCTCGTAAATATATACCGATACCTATCGATGAAGTTTCTTTGGACTATTATGTTTTCCCCAAAAAAGAACCTTCTTTTGAAGAAATGCAAAATAAAATATCAGAAGATAATGATAAAACAAATGAAGTGGTTGTTATAGCTATACAAAATGAATCAATAGAAAAATATCGTTCGATAATAAAACAAGCAGAGCTTAGTAGTAATTTTTTTGAAGTTGAGATGTTCTCTTCTGTGCGAGCAAATTTTGAACATGAACTTTCTCCTGTTTTGCTTGTGGATCTCGGTGCATCAAAAACAAAAGTTTCTGTTGTAGAGCTCGGTACTATTCGTAGTTTTCATACTATAAATAGAGGCGGTTCAGAAATAACAGACTCTATCTCTCGTTCTTTGAATATTTCTTTTGCAAAAGCAGAAGAGATAAAAAAAGAATACGGACTTTACGGATCACCTATAGATAGAGAGCTTGTTGATATTATCAAAATCCACACGGATTATATCTTTTCAGAAATAAATAGTGTATTATTAAATTATGAGAAGAAGTACAATCGTCCTATTACGAAAATAATTTTTACTGGAGGAGGTTCGTTGTTAAAAGGTTTAACAGAAGTAGCGGAAGGGAATTTTAAAATTCAAATATCTACTGGTCGTCCTTTTTCTAAAATCAACACACCTGTGTTTTTAGAAAAAGCTTTGGAGGTTATCGGAGGAGAGTTCGCTGTTTCGCTCGGTTTAGCTTTACGAAAGTTACAATAAATGAGATAATAAAAAAGAATGGAACAAAATTTTCAAACATCTTTTATACCAAAGAAGCCTATCATCGAAGATAGTAGTGTTTCTGTGTCAAAAAATAGTAGCTCTGTGGGTATTTTTACCCTTATTGGTATTTTTTGTTTTATTACTGTTGCTTTGGGTAGTGTTGGGCTTTATTTCTATAAAGACTTTTTAAATAAAAATGTTTTACAGATGGAGAAAAATCTAACCCTTGCTCGCAACCGTTTCGAGCCCCAAAAAATACAAGAATTACAAAGACTCGACAAGAAGCTTTCTTCTGCAAGTGAAATTTTAAAAAATCACATAGCAATATCTCCAATTTTTGAAAAATTAAGTGCTATAACTTTAAAATCAATACGTTTTACAAAGTTTAGTTATGAATTCGATAAGTCTAAAAATACAAAAGTTGTGGTTAAGATGAGCGGTGCAGCTACAGGATACAGAGCGATAGCCTTGCAGTCTGATATGTTTACAAAAGAAAAATATTTTATAGACCCTGTTTTTTCAAATTTGGCTTTAGATGAAAAAGGTAGTGTTTTATTTGATTTAGAATTCTTGGTCGATCCTGTTTTTGTAGATTATAAACAAATGACAGAAACAACAATATAATATGTTTAGAATTATCACACCAGTTATGTTAATAGTTATCTCAATTGCAGGATTTTTCCTATTTATTCAACCTACTTACAAAGATATGCAAGCTTTGCAGGCAAAGTCTGTTTCTTATAATGAAGCGTTGAATAATTCTAAGACTTTAGAAGCAGAGAGAGATAAATTAGTAGAAGCTGCAAACAATATGGATCCGATGATGATTGATCGTTTGAATAAATTTTTGCCTGATAGTGTAGACAATATTCGTCTAATATTGGAAATAGAAAAAATAGCTGCTCCTTATGGTATGGTTTTGCGTGATGTTAAATACGATACTAAAAAAACAACAGAAGAAGGTAATACAAATACTGTACGTGGAGCTATGCCTGTAACAGAAAACAAAGACTACAATGTTTGGGATTTAGAATTCTCAACTCAAGGTAGCTATGCTAATTTTGTTAATTTCTTGAAAGATTTAGAAAATAATTTACGTATTGTTGATATTGCTTCTGTAGAATTTTCTTCCAATACAGCTGTCGGTGCAGGTATTGCGCAGAGTGGTTCTGTTTATAAATACGGTTTTAAAATAAAAACTTATTGGCTAAAGAATTAAATTATGAAAATTTTTAAAAAAATAATTATATTTGTGGTAGTAGCTCTTGTTTTAGTCGGAGGGTTTTTGTTTTTAAGTTCAAATAAAAAAGAAAGCTCTAGCGTTGTTTCTTTGACTGGCTCAGAGTCTGCTGGAGGAGTAGTATCACAAGATGAAAACGTAGGCGGGGAGTTTTTAAACTTACTTTTAAGTGTTAAAAATATAAAACTAGATAAATCTATTTTTTCAGAAAAAGCTTTTGTGAACTTGAGAGATTCTAGTATTTTGCTTGTACCAGAAGGCAATGAAGGTAGAGTGAATCCTTTTGCTCCTTTGGGTCAAGACTCTTCTTTGCCTGTTAATAATTTATCAGCAAATCCTATCAATGCTCTAGAGGGTCTTGAGATGAATACAAATGAAAGTACGACTTCAACAAGTCAGATAAATAAAGCATTAGAATCTTTAATTAAAACAAATAATTAAATGAATTTCTTAGAAGAATTAGCAAAAAAAGGTTTAATAGACAAAAATCAAATATCTGAAATCAATAATCTTGCAAAAGAAAAATATGATGGAAATATAGAACAAGTTTTGCTTGATGGAGGACTCAAGGAAGATGATTTGATGCAAGCGAAAGCTTTGTATTTTAATATTCCTTATAAAAAAATAGATGCCAAAAATCTTCCTTTTAATGTATTAAAATATGTACCAGAAGATTCTGCTAATCATTATCAATTTGTGCCTATAGCTTTAACAGAAGGTGTTTTAGAGGTTGGAATTTTAAATCCAGAAAATATACAAGCCATAGATGC
>CAYLLX010000034.1:0-544 GCA_964384975.1 uncultured Candidatus Saccharibacteria bacterium | reverse complement strand
CATTGCAGTTTATCTCTGCAAAAAATGGTATACCTTTTAAGTTATTTTTAATATCTCGCTCTGATTACTTAACAATTTTAGAAAATTACAAAGGTTTGTCTTCTCAGGTAGGTGAGGCTCTCGATGCTTTGGACCAAGAAGGGAATAATTTAGATTCCGTGAATCAAAATATTTCTGAGAATTTATCAATAGACAAAAAAGAAAAAAATATAGAATCCAAAGATCCTCTTAAAGCAAATACAAATACAAAAATAGTAGAAGATGCTCCTGTTATTAAAATAGTTGCAGTTATTTTGCGTAATGCGATAGAGGGGAGTGCTTCTGATATACACATAGAACACACGGGGGAGAAGGTAAAAGTGCGTTATCGTGTGGACGGATCTTTGCATACGACTCTCGTCCTGCCTCCAAATGTGCATAGTGGAGTTGTGGCTCGTATTAAAATACTTGCCAAGCTTCGTTTAGACGAAAAGAGAAAACCTCAAGACGGATCTTTTAGTACAAATATGGACGGTAGAAAAATTGATTTTCGTGTTTCTACTAT
>CAYLLX010000033.1:4689-7200 GCA_964384975.1 uncultured Candidatus Saccharibacteria bacterium | reverse complement strand
GGTATTTTAATTTGCTGGGGTAAGCAAGTAAACTGCTTTACTTGCGTCATGGATTCGAACGACGGAGTGTTAAATTTTCAGTAGAAAATTTTCACGAGTCGGTGGCTAGACCAAAAATTTCTGGCGAGAATTTTTTGAGTCGAAGCCGAAAAGCGTACTCGCGGTCCATGTACCCATATATTTTTTACACATCTATCCTACACAAAGCTGTAAAGCTTTGTATTTTTTGCTATAATTAAAGAATGAAAGAAAATCCAAAATTTATAGGTAGAAAGTATCAAGAAGAAGAAAAAGAACATTTTGCTTCTTCCCTTCAAAGTTTTTCAAAAGAAAGTAGCGTTCCCGTAGAAGGTGAGTTAGAAAAAACATTAGAAGAAATAAAAATAATAGAAACAATTAATTCATTATTGGATTCTGAGTTAAAATCTATCGGCATAAAAGAATATTCTACTCTTTCTGCTGAAAAGATTCATTTGTTGTCTAATTCTGTTTTTTTAAAAAAATTCCCAGATACAAATGCAAAAGGATTTTTTTCTTCTACGCTAGATTCTGTTTATTTAAATAAAGAGTCAACAGATACAAAAGCTCGTTTTTTATCAACCCTGCTTCATGAGGCTATTCATCGTGCTTCTTCTGTTAAATTTTATGGTGATTTGGAAAATAGTATTTATGATGCTCGAGTAGGTTATAGAATAAATTCTCAATGGAAAGATTCTGGTAGGCAAAAACGTTTTAGAGGGTTTAATGAGTTAATGGTTGATTATACAACTTATAAAATTCTAAGTAAAAATATTGAAATTTTAGAATCTTCTTTTGGTATAACAAGAGAAGATATAAATGGTCCTATATATTCTTACATGGATTATGAACCAATACTTTCCTCAATAGTAAAAAAAATATCAGAAGACAAAAAGACAGATCCGTTAGAAGTATTTAATAATCTAGAAAAAGGACAGTTTGAAAATAATATTTTTGTTTTAAAAGAAATAGAAAATTCTTTTGGTGAAGGTTCTTTGAGCATATTATCTTTGCTGTCTGAATTAAAAAATAAACAAGAGAATCTTCTTTTAGATAAAATGATATTTGATTATTTTGGAGAAGAAGATGCAGAAAAAAGAAAAATAATTCGATCCAGTATAATTTCTTTTTTTAATGAAAAAATAAAAAGCTAAAAATCCACTCTGCACAAGGTTTTCCTTGTGCAGATTTTATTTAATACAAAAAATAATATGTTATAATATCTCAATGAAATTTTTATTAACATCAGCAGGTATATCAAATAATTCTATTAAAAATTCATTTTTAAATTTATTGGGAAAAAAGCCCGAAGAGGCTTCTTTGGTTTTTATTCCGACTGCTTCAAATATAGAAAAAGGAGATAAAGCTTGGCTGATTAAAGATTTTGTAAATTTTGAAAAATTAAATTTTAAAAATTTTAGTATTGTAGATATATCTGCTGTGAATAGAAGTATTTGGTATCCTCAAATACAAGAAGCTGATGTTTTAGTTTTTGGTGGGGGTAATACTTTTTATTTAATGGAATGGGTTGAGAAATCCGGATTAAAAGATGAATTGTTGGAATTATTAAAAACAAAAGTATATGTAGGTATTAGTGCTGGTAGTATGATTTTGAGCCCTGATTTAATGCTAAACACTTTACAGAAATTATACAAAGAAGATTTGGAGAGAACAGAAAACATAAAAGGAATTAATTTTGTTGATTTTTATATTTTACCACATTATATGTCTTCTCCTTCATCGATCAGAACAAAAGAAAATATTTTAGAAGCAACAAAAGAAATAAAAAATAAAATATATGCTTTGGACGATAATTCAGCTTTAGAAATTGTTGATAATAATATCAAAATTATTAGTGAGGGTAATTTTCTGGAAATAAATTAAAAAGAAAATTTTTTTTCTCATTCTAGCATTTTTAACTTTTTAAACAACAAATTTTTCTGCTATAATTAACCCATGAAAAAATATTTATATATACTAATCTTGTTTGTTGTTTTGCTTTTAGTTTTTGTTTTTATAAGTCAAAATTCTAAAATAAAAAATATAGAAAAAGGGGCAGACGTAGAAATAGAAAAAACTTCTGATTTTAAAAATGCAACCTTTAACATAGACGGACAAAGTTTCAATTTACAAGAAGGCTTTGCCGAGATAGAGACAGCTCCCGGCTCTGCTTCTAAAAATATCATTCGATATTTTGGCAATGATTTCAAAACAGACTTGAATGCAGACGGGCTCGAAGACGTCGTTTTCCTCGCTACTGTAGAGAGCGGAGGTAGCGGGACTTTTTACTATGTTTTAGCATCTTTGAATACTCCGGAGGGATTTGTGGGCTCTGACGGGTATTTCCTCGGGGATAGGATTGCTCCACAAAATATAAATCAAAGTCCAAATCCAAGACACAAAAACGTAATAGTTGTAAATTATGCAGACAGAGCAAAAGACGAACCGATGAGCGCCGAGCCTTCTTTGGGTAAAAGCGTATATCTAAAAATG
>CAYLLX010000033.1:2449-4679 GCA_964384975.1 uncultured Candidatus Saccharibacteria bacterium | reverse complement strand
GGCATAGTCGTCGCAGATTTTGAAGGGGAGGCGAGATAGAATTTTTCTGCTATAATTAAACTATGGAAAAAATGAGACCTTATGAAAAAATAATAGATGGCAACGAAGAGCAAAAGAAAAAAGCTTCAGAGAAACTTCAGGGATTTTTTGTTGAAAAAGATGAAGAATTTTCAAAATACGAATTAGAAAAAACTCCTGAGGATTTGGAAATTATAAAAAAAACAGAAGTTGTGGTTTTTGATATTGTTAAAAAATATCAAGGCGAGCCAAAAGAAATACCATTAGATAATATTTATATAGTAAAATCAGAAAGTGTTATAGAGATATCAGAAGGTCGCTTAGAAGGCGGTATTCATTATCCTGTGTCTCTAAGGATTATCGCAGGAAAAACAGATTCCAAATTTTTACTTGCAAGTATTTTAGCCCACGAATCGTTTCATTTTCAATCTCCCAAAGTGCATAGAATAGACGAGACAGGAGATAGTGATCTTTATCGTTCAGGTTTTAGTATGTATGACAAAAAACCTAAAAATGAAACAGAGGAAAAAACATATTTTAGTAGCCTAGAAGAAGCTATTGTTGCCGAGTGCACGAGAGAGTTTTTAGAGAAAATACAAAACGATCCTTTGTTTTCCGAAGAAGTAAAAGCAGTAAACAAAATAAAAGGTTGGGTTATGAGGTTTTATCGCAGGGGGGAGCGTGAAGAAGAAAAAATAAAAGAATTCGAAATGGAAATAAAAAGTATTCCAAACCCAGAAGAAAGAGTAGAAGAAATATTAAACTTTTCAGAAAATGAAGAAGAAAGAGAGGATTATGCCGCGGGTATGTTTGATGCACTTTTCAAAGATCGAAAAATAGAGATGTTTGAAAGATACACAGAACGTAAAAAATTCTACGAACTTTTAGATAATATTGTTTCAAAATCGGACGGGAAGTTTAAAAACAGGCAAGAAATTTTTACAGAATTCGCAAAAGCGAATTTTACAGGCAGGTATCTACCTATAGCAAGAATTGCAGAAGAAACACTAGGGCAAGGTTCTTTTAGAAAAATAGCAGAAGACTTTAGTGTAAAAAGAAATAATACCTAAACAAAGAGGGGGCTCGTCCCGCTATGGCGGGAGGCCTTGTGAATTCTGTGATTTTTTTATAAAAAATTTATGGTAAGATGTTCTTATGAAAGAAAATGATAAAGTTGTTACAAGATTTGCCCCAAGTCCTACTGGGTTTGTTCATATTGGTGGTATTCGTACCGCTCTTTATGCTTATTTATTAGCCCGCAAAAATAATGGTAAATTTATTTTAAGAATAGAAGATACTGATAGATCAAGAGTTATTGATGGATCATTAGAGCATATACAAGAATCATTAAAATGGCTTGGTTTAGATTGGGATTTTGGTCCAGATAAACCAGGACCATTTGGTTCTACTATTCAATCAGAACGTCGCGAGACTTATATACCATGGGCAAAAAAACTAATAGAAAAAGGTTTGGCTTATCCTGACCCATACACACAAGAAGAAGTTGATGAATTCAGAAAAAAAGCACAAGAAGAAAAAAGACCTTTTTTATACAGAGACCATAGACCAGAAATATTTAAAGTTTGGGATGAAAAAACTGCACTTAGGTATAAAGTTCCAGAAATTAAAAAATATGAATGGTTTGATGAAGCAAGGGGGAAATTATCAGCTGGACCAGAAGCCCTGGATGATATTGTTATAATGAAAGCTGATGGATATCCAGTTTATGCATTGGCTCATATTATAGATGATTATAATATGGGAATTACTCATATATTGCGTTCTGATGAATGGATATCGAGCGTGCCACGTTTTTTAAGTCTTTATGAATCTCTTGAAATACCACCCCCAATACAAGCCACACTACCACCGATACTAAGAGACGATCGAACAAAAAAATTAGGCAAACGTGATGGTGCAAAAGATGTACTCGATTATAAAAAAGAGGGTTATTTACCAATTGCGATACTTAACTATATTGCACTTATTGGATGGAATCCTGGCACAGAGCAAGAAGTATTTACCCTTGATGAGTTAATAGAAGCTTTTTCTCTTGATCGCATACAAAAAGCAGGTGGAGCTTTTGATGAAGAAAAGCTTAAATGGTTCAACAGAGAGCATATGAAGAAATTATCTCAAGAAGAAATAGATAAAAATATTTTAGATTTGCTACCAGAGAATTTGCAAAATAAAAAACTAGTTCACCTTGTTT
>CAYLLX010000033.1:0-2439 GCA_964384975.1 uncultured Candidatus Saccharibacteria bacterium | reverse complement strand
TGTTTTTGATCGTATTTCTAAATGGAGTGATGTTTCTAGGATGGTAGGAGAAGGCGAGCTTGATTTATTTTTTAAATTAGGAGAATACAAAAAAGAAGATTTAATTTACAAAAATTCAACCACAGAAAAAACAAAAAATAATATTAAGTCGACGATAGAAATTCTAGAAGATATTTCTGAAAAGGATTTTACTTTAGAAAATATTAAAAATAAAATCATGGAAAAAGCAACAACCCTTGATAATTATGGTGAAATATTACATCCAATAAGATTTGCCTTATCAGGACTTCCTAAATCACCAGACCCATTTTCAATAATTTATATTTTAGGTAAAAATGAGAGTATTCAAAGATTTAAAAAAGCAATACAAGATTAAATTTATGTTGTTTATATAACAAAGAGGGTCTCGTCCCGCTATGGCGGGAGCTTGTCCCGCCTTGGCAGGATTTATTTTTTGGGTGGGGTTGTGATATAATAAAATCAATAAAAGCAGTTGATTTTTAAATTTTATGTATATATTTTTAGATGAAAGTGGAAATTTTGCAAAACATAATCATGAAGAATATTTTGTTATTGGTTCTTTTACTGTTGGTGACCCAAAAAGAACCTCCAAAGACTTCCGAGCATTTTTTCGAAAACATTTTCCTAAAAAAATGAGAGGTCAAGATGAGATAAAATGGTCTGCAACAGGCATCAATGATTCTCTTAGATTAAAAACACTTAAATTTATTTCAAAATTAGATGTACGTATTCGATATGTTTTTTTAAAGAAAAATAATATTCCATTTGAGTATAGAAAAGAAAATAAATTTAAAGATGGGCTTTTGTATACAAATATAGTTGGAGAATTATTAGAAATGTATTTACCGATAGTTGATGAAGATTTTCGCTTGTTTTGTGATCAGCGTAGATTGTCTGGCATGACTAAAAATCAATTTAAAGATATTCTGAAAGCTAGAATTTTTCCTGATTTAAATACAAAATCCATTATTCAAATAGAAACAGTAGATTCTAAGCATCATGTAAATATTCAAATTGCTGATTGGATATCTGGTGCTTTAGCTAGATATTTAGAAAAAGGTAGATTGGGTGAAGAGTGTTTTCAGTCAATACGAGGTAATATTATCGGAGAAGGAAAAGAACTTTTTAATGCTAAAATTATTTACGATTAATGTCGTAATAAAACAAAAAAAGCCTGCCGAAGCAGACATTTTTTGTTAGAAGTAGCGGTCTTGTCGAGTGAAAATCTCCAGCTCAAGCCCCAGATTCTCTGAGGGAACACCAAAGCACTTGATAAGTTATTATTGCATACTTCTACATATATTATACTCCTTTTTAAAAAATAAATCAATAGTTATCCACAGTTAATATGAAAATCATTAAAGGGGAGGCGAGATAAAACTTTTCTGCTATAATAAACTCATGAAAAAATATTACATTACAGGGATGTCCGGGAATGGAAAATCTACAATAGCTAGAATACTAGCCCAAAACAATATTTCATCTATTGATATTGATAATCATGATCTATGCAGATGGGTAAATAAAGAAACTGGAGAGACTGTGCACAGGCAACCGGGGGTAGATAAAGAATTTTTCAAAAACAATACTTCTGTTTGTGATGTTGAAAAATTATTTAAAATGATAGAAGAAAAAGAAAGTCCTGTATTTGTTTTTGGATTGGTAGACAATCAAAAAGATTTTTTTGATAAATTCGATAAAGTTTTTTTACTTAGATGTGACCCAAAGATACTTTTAGAGAGGATCAATAGCAGGACTGACAATGATTTCGGCAAAGACGAAGAAGCACAGAATATGATAATCCGCGGGTATGAAAAATTTGAAAATAAAATGTTTGATCTAGGAGCAATACCTATAGATACATCCATGCCGATAGATGAGGTGTATGGGGAATTAATGTCTCGCATAAAAGAATAATATCTAAACAGAGAGAGGTCTTGCCTCGCTCTGTCGAAAAATTCAGTAAATAACTCATTCGATGCCTCAAAAAATACAAAAAGTGAATAAGAAAATAAAACTCACCAACAAGTTCATTTCTCAAATAAAACCTCGAGGTGGGGCTTTTTTGGCTCTCGTACGAGCAATAATTTACCAACAACTAGCCACCAAAGCAGCCGATAGTATCGCTCGCAAATTCTGCGCCCTTTTTGCGCCCAAAAGACCCGAACCAGAAACAGTATTGCATTTATCGACTGAGCAATTCAAAGCCTCAGGTATTTCCGCACAAAAAGAAAAATATTTACGAGATCTGGCAGAAAAATTTATCGATGGCGCAATACAAATAAAAAAGTTTTCAGAAATGAGTGATATTGAAATAAAAAATAATCTTATGCAAGTCAAAGGTGTCGGACCTTGGAGCGCTGATATGTTTTTGATTTTTACACTAAAAAGACCAAATATTTTACCCCTAGGAGACCT
>CAYLLX010000032.1:1621-7789 GCA_964384975.1 uncultured Candidatus Saccharibacteria bacterium | reverse complement strand
GATAGATTGAGAATATTTTATAAAGTGCTCTCAAAACTCCAAAAAATACTTTGAAAATATCAAAAAAGTTTTTAATAGAAAAATACAAACGCATCTTGCCTGCATTTACTTCTTCGTATTTTAGATTGTTAACAAAAAGAGCTTCTTTGTCGTAAGGATGATTGGAAACAAAGTAAAGCTTTGCTCCGACTATTTTTTCTTTATCTATTATTTGATTGACTCTCTCTGCGACGGCGATCACAGGATAAAAATGCCCTCCTGTACCTCCACCTGTAAAAACTATTTTCATAAATTTATTTTTTTAAAATTCTAATCTGCTTTAACTTTTTGATATTTTGAAATCTGCAAAACAATACCTATAGCAACCATAAACATAGCGATAGATGTACCTCCCTTGCTCATAAACACCAAGGGTACACCTGTCAAAGGAAACAATCCAGTAATAGAAGCTATATTCATAAAAGACTGCATTACAAATAGTATAACAATACCAGAAACCAAAAGTCTACTAAAAGAGTCGGGAGCTCTATTTGCTATGCGCATACCCCTCAAAGCAAAACTCAAATATGCCAAAATAACAACAATAGCACCCACGAAACCAACCTCTTCTCCAACAACAGCAAAAATAGAATCCCCTTGAGCTTCGGGTAAATATGTAAATTTCTGAATACTTTGTCCGAGGCCTCTACCAAAAAGCCCACCTGAGCCGATAGCAATAAAAGATTGCTGTATTTGATAAGAAGAATTTTTAGAATCTTGTGAAGGATTTAAAAAAGTTTTTATTCTTTCTTGTAAATACGGTTGATATGTTACGAGAATAGTTAGAATAATAATTAGACCTCCGCCAATGATTAAAATTTTTTTAAAAGAAACCCCAGAAAGAAAATACATAGAAAGCCCCGTAATAAGTATTAAAAGAAAACTTTTTGTATCAGGTTGTAGTAGTAAAACTCCTCCAACAACAGCAAACATAAGAACTAAAGGTAAGACGCCAAATTTAAAATCATTTACTTTATGTTTTGCCCAAGAAAACCAAGTAGCTAGATATATTATAAAACTAAATTTCAAAAGCTCTGCTGGCTGAAAAGAAACAAAACCGAGAGAGATCCAACGTGTCGCTCCACCGTGTCGCATACCGAGCCCTGGTACAAAAACCAAAGCAGTCAAAATAACAGAACCCAAAAATATATAAAAAGCATTATTACGCCAGAATTTATAAGGTATTTTTAAAGCAACAAACATACCCAAAAGCCCTACTCCAAAACCAACAAAAAGCTGATTAAACAAAGTAGAATAAAAATCTTGTTTTTCTTTTACTAACTCACCCAAAGAAGCCGAGACAAAAAAAACTATTCCTAAAATTATCAGGACTAAAATATTTATTAACAAAAATCTATCAACTTTTTTTAAATCCATTTTAGCTTATTGCATATAAAATTATTCCAATAATAGAGAAAATAAAAGCAAAAATCCAAAAACGCATAACGACTCGATACGGGCTCCAGCCGATAGCTTCAAAGTGGTGATGTAGCGGTGCAATACGAAAAACCTTTTTACCGTTGCGAAATTTCTTTGAAAAAATTTGAATAATAACAGAGAGAGAAGTCACGACTAAAGGCATAATGATAATAGGCAATATCAAAACTGTATCAGTAAGAAAAGCAAGAACTGCGAGAGTTATCGTAAGTCCCATCATCCCCGTCTCTCCCATATAAAACCTCGCCGGAGGTATATTAAACCAAAGAAAAGCTAAAGTCGCTCCTGCTAAAACTCCAGAGAGGACAGCTATGTCTGGTTGTTGATTCATGAAAGCAATAACAGCATACGCTCCGAAAATTATCGAAAGCACTCCTCCAGAAAGTCCATCTATCCCGTCAATAACTCCTCCAGAAAAAGTTGCCAAAGCGACAGTGATAAAAATAGGGATTATCAGAAAACCTAGATAAATAAATCCATAAAAAGGTATATACAAAGTTTCCATACCGAGCTTGAAATAAAACCAACATCCGATAAGCAAAGCTATCACAGATATAAGAAAAGCTTTCCAATACCTCCAAGACTTGTCGTCTTTAGATATTTTTCCGTGACTAAATATCTGCAATAAATCGTCCCAAAATCCCAAAAGACTACCAAAAATAAAAGTCATAAAAGGAATAAAAGTCTGACTACGACTGAGGAAATTTAATTTCGCTAAATCAGAAAAAGGAAAAATTAAACTTATTATATAAAAAAGACAAGTAGTTATAATAACAGAAAATAAAATAATCAATCCTCCCGGACGAGGAGTAGAGAGTTCTTCTTTTTCATTGTGTATTTTTTGGAATTCTTTTTCTGTGGTTTGACTACGAGAGTATTTTTTCCACATCTTGTATTTATAGAAAAAATGCGTAGCAAAAGGTGTTATCAAAAGACCCAAGAAAAAGGCAAAGGCTGTCGGTGCAAAAATTTTGATTAAGCTTAGGATCATATTTATCTATTATACATAAAAAACAACAAAAAGCTAAATACCAAGCTGTTGATTAGTGAATTCCACCATTTTTACCATCTCGGAGAAGCGTCCTTCGAAAGTTGAACCTAGGAGAGTGATGCCTATTATGTGCCCCCTTGTGTCTTCAAATAAAACGCTCAAGTTACCTCCTGCTGTATTCGTAAAGCCTGTTTTTGAAAAAAGAATATTTGGTATCTTACCTAAGACTGTATTTGTATTAATTATTTTATTTAAATTTTTATTTGTATCATAAATACTTATTTCTTTAAGAATAGAAGCCGAAAATATTTCTTTATTTTTCTTGTAAGCGTAAAAATTTAATTTATTCATATCCAAAGCACTACCAAAAGAGCTCGCTTGCCCTAAACTCAAATCAAGCCCCGTCGTATTGTAAAATTTAAAACTTTTTAAACCCAAAGCTTCTGCTTTTTTATTCATTTTTTCTATTCCTCCACCAACATTTTCCAATAAAGCAAAAGATCCATCATTTGCAGAAGATACTAAAGTAAATCTAGCTAAATCTTCAAAAAAGTATTTTTGATTTGAAGTAAAATTATATTCTCCGTATTGACTAAGAGAGTCATTTGAAATATTTATCTCGTCATTTTTACGATAAAAATCGAGAGCAGTCAGGACTACCATAGTTTTCGAAAGTGAAGCTAGGGGTAAAATATCTTTTTGATTCTTGCCATATATTTCAGAACCTAAAGTAAAATCATACACAGACCAAGCCCTCGCATCGAGGGATATATCTGCAAATTTTTGCTTTATCGAAGCATTATAGTCTTCTTGTAAAACAAAATCTCTATTTATTTTTGCTATCTGGTAGCCAGAAAAAATAAATTCAAAAACAAATACAAAAATAACTCCGAACAATAACAAAAAACGTAATATTTTTATATGAGTTTCTGTATTCATTTAATCTTTTTTTACCTCTTCGTCTTCTAGATTATTTTCTATTTGTGTATTTATCTCTCCATAATCAGGTAAATCTTGCACAGAAGACAAACCCATAAAAGCCAAAAGCTCCAAAGTAGGTTTGTAAACAAGCTTTCTAGAATCATTTTTATCTGCTGATTTTTCTACCAATCCACGCATGGAAAGATTACGTAAAATAAAAGTCGAATTCACTCCACGAATATAATCTATCTCTGCCCTACTCGCTCCGTTTTTATATAAAATAATAGACAAAGTCTCAAGGCTTGCTTTTGAAAGCTCTTTATTTATTTCTTCTTTTTGCAAATCTTCAAAAAGCTCGGAGAGCCTTATATCCGTACCAAACATAACCTCCCCTTCTTGCTCCAATAAAATAACTCCTCTACCATCATAAATATTTTTCAAAATATTTATATTTTCCAAAACCTCTTCTTTTGAAGTTTTTAAAATATCGGCTATTTTTTCTATTTGCATCGGTTCCCCTTTCCAGAAAAGCAATGCTTCTATTTTTTTATATAATTCCATATTGTTATATTAAATTGATAAATTATTTTCTTCTTTATTTTTCTCTAGCATGATATCTTCGAAATTGTTATCTTGCATTACACTCAGGAGTCCTTGCCTTACTAGCTCAAGCATAGCGAGGAATCCTACGATAACGTATACCTTTTCTTCTTTGGTTACAGCACGCCCTGCGAATTCTCGGAAATTCATCTGTACGTTTTTCTGTATCCTCTCGGATAGATTCTCGATCATCTCTTCGATAGATATAACTTTTTTAACTTCGACTTCGGGCAATTCTACTTTTTTTGGAATCTTATTTAAAAGCTCCAAAGCAAGCTCTCGCATAGAAGATGCATTTATCATCTCATCAGGGACAAATATTTTTATTTTTTTATTTCTCTCAGCGAGAGGGAAAATGATATTTTTACCAAAAAGTTTTTGTACATTGAGAGCAAGAGTCGAGTATTTTTCAAAAAGTTTCAGTCTGTCTTCTAGGTTTGTTATTTCTTTTTCTTCTTCCAATGAAAGATCTAGATTTGGTAGTAGAGACTTGGACTTGATTAAAAGCAAAGTCGCAGCGATAACTATAAAACTCGAAATCTCTCTAGTTTTAGAACCGTCTAGAGAATTTACATAATTGAGATAATCCTCCGTAACTTGAGCTAAAGATATGTCATTAATAAAGAGTTTTTTATTTTCAATCAAACTTAAAAGTAGCCCAAAAGGTCCTTCGAATTTATCAGTTTTTATTTTATAGCCGTCTAAAACTTCTGTATCCATTATCTTTTTATTCTAGCATTTTAAAGCCCTTTTTCAAATAGGTTTATTTTTAATATAAATATAGGTATAATTGATTTCAAGATGACTAAAAATAACAAAAAAACAAACATAAGACTACCAAAAGAAATAATCCCTTTGGCTTACGACATACAACTGAAACCAGATTTAAATAATTTTATTTTTAAAGGTGTCGAAACGATAACTTTAAATATTTTAAAAGAAACAAAAATAATAAAACTACACTCGAGGGAGATAGACGTAGAAACAGCAGAAATACTAGTAAAAAAGGACAAAATTTTTGCAGAAATATCTTATGATACAGACAAAGAATTTGTTATTTTTACTTTTCCTAAAAAAATCCCAAAAGGTAAATACAAGCTCACCATAGTTTTCAAAGGAATCCTTAACGACAAAATGCGAGGTTTTTATCGTAGTGAATACGTGCACAATGGAGAAAAGAAATTTATGGCCACGACTCAATTCGAGGCTACCGATGCGCGCCGTGCTTTTCCTTGTTGTGATGAGCCAGAACAAAAAGCTATTTTCAATGTTTCTCTAATAATCCCAAAAGATAAAAATGCTATTTCAAACACCTTGCCTGTATCTATCAAAGAGCATTCGAACGATTTGCAAATTATAGATTTTGCTCCGAGTCCTAAAATGTCCACTTACCTACTCGCTTTTATTGTGGGAGATTTTGAATACATAGAAAAAGAATCAAGGAGTGGTGTAAAAGTAAGAGTACATACAACTCCCGGCAAAAAACATCAAGCAAATTTCTCTCTCGATACAGCTGTTAAAGTTTTGGATTTTTACGAAGAATATTTTGATATCAAATACCCTCTCAACACTCTCGACATGATAGCGATACCGGACTTTGCTTCAGCTGCTATGGAAAACTGGGGAGCGATAACTTACAGAGAAAGTTTTATTCTTTCAGACGAAGAAAAAAGCTCAACAAGCAACAAGCAATGGGTCGCTTTAGTTATCGCACATGAACTCGCTCATCAATGGTTCGGTAACCTTGTCACAATGCACTGGTGGACTGACCTTTGGCTCAATGAAGGTTTTGCTTCATATATCGAATACTTAGCAGTTGATAAATTATTCCCAAATTGGCACATCTGGAATCAATTCAACGTAAATGATCTCGGAATAGCTCTCAAACTAGACGCATTAGAAAATACTCATCCGATAGAAATACATGTAAATCACCCCGATGAAATAGGAGAAATATTTGATGCTGTTTCTTATTCAAAAGGAGCTTCTATTATCAGAATGCTTGCAGAATACTTGGGAGAAGATAAATTCCGTGATGGATTGAGACTTTATCTCAAAAAACACAGCTATAAAAACACAAAAACAACAGACCTCTGGGAAGCTTTTGAAAAAGTATCCAAAAAAGACGTCAAAAAAATAATGCAAAATTGGACTAAAAAACCCGGGTACCCGCTAGTTAC
>CAYLLX010000032.1:0-1611 GCA_964384975.1 uncultured Candidatus Saccharibacteria bacterium | reverse complement strand
TTCCAAAGCAGGCTACCCTCTAGTATCTGTTGCAAAAAACAAAGATCAAATAACCTTAAAACAAGAAAGATTTTTCTCTAGTACTAAAAGCAAAAAAGAAAGTAAAGAAAATACAACTTGGCAAATACCAGTCTCCATAAAAACGGAAAAAGAAAATATCAATCTTTTACTAAATTCAAAAAAACAAAATATCAAAATAAAAGATTTCTCTTATTTGAAACTCAATGATAATGAAATAAGTTTTTTCCGTACATTTTACTCAAAAGAGTTGTTGGAAAAACTAAAAATTCACATAGAAAGAAAAGAATTAAGCTCTGCAAATAGGCTGGGCGTCGTGAGGGATTTATTTGCTTGCGCTGAAGCACAAATCATCCCTCTGCCTACAGTTTTAGAATTTATAAAATCTTACAAAGACGAAGATGATTATATCGTCTGGGAAGAAATCAGTTTTGGTTTAAATAAAATCAAGCAACTTTTCAGTAAAGAAAAATTCTTAAAAGAATTAAATAAATTCAGTATCGAAATCTTTTCAGATGTTTATCATAAAATCGGCTGGGAGAAAAAAGAAAATGAAAAACATACAGACTCCATGTTGCGGTCTTTGGTAATATCACAAATGGGACATTCAGGAGACAAAAACACCCTAGACCAAGCTCGTAAATATTTTACAGAAATACTCGCAGGATCAAAAATCGATCCGGATTTAAAATCTGTTATATATTCGCTAAATACTTTTGCAAATAAAAAAGAATTCAGCCTATTTGCTGATTTGTATAAAAAAGAAGACTTGCATGAAGAGAAAAACCGCCTAGGGCAAGCTTTGGCGAATTTTAGAGATGAAAAAGTATTGAAAAAAGTAGCTATTTTTTCTTTCTCTTCTAGCGTTCGAAAACAAGACAGCATCACGATACTGTCTTCTGTGGCATTGAACCCCGTCGGGCGAGATGTGGTTATTGAATTCATGCGAGAAAATTGGCAAGAATTACTAAACAGATACGGAGACGGAGGACACATGCTCACTAGGCTAGTCAAAGCTTTCAGTCTCACAGCCGAAGAAAAACATTTCAAGATCTTAAAAGACTTTTTCAAGAAAAACAAAACTCCAGGAGCAGAAAGAGCGGTCAAACAAGTCTTGGAAAAAATAGAGAACAATATATCTTGGTATAAAAAAGAAAAGAAAAACTTGGAAAAGTTTTTAAAGTAAATTATCTAATCTCTTCTATTTTAGCTGCGAGGATGAAGTCATTTTTAGATAGACCATTGATCGTATGCGTATATAATTCTATAACGACTTTGTTGTAATATATATGTATATCTGGATGATGCCCTTCCATCTCAGCCACGTCGGCTACTCTCTCGACGAAATTTATCGCTCCGATAAAATCACTAAATTTATAAGTTTTAGATATTTTTTTATATTCTTTATCTACTTCCCATTCAAAAATCTCAAAAAGGTAGCCCTCAACTTCTTCTTTGTTTAAAGGAGCTACTCCCCCTTCGCACGGTATGCATTTTTCTTTTAATAAAGTACTCATATTTTATTTTTAAATTATTTTATAATTTTATATTATCTTGTATTTTTCTTTTAACAAAAGAAAAAGTTTTGCCCAA
>CAYLLX010000031.1:5195-7901 GCA_964384975.1 uncultured Candidatus Saccharibacteria bacterium | reverse complement strand
CTGAAATCACTCCACCAACAACAAAGATGTATTTTACTTCTTTCATTTATTTATTCAGATATTTTCTAACTGCCAAAAATGAAGATATAGAACCAAGCACAACTCCAGACAATAAAACTAAAATAAATATTTGAAATATATTTGAAATATAATAATCATAAACATTCAAACCCAAGAAATTCGTCATATTTTTACCGAGCCAAGCAGAAATAGGCAAGAACAGGATAAGGGTTATGACAGTTGATATACAGCCATACATAGCTCCTTCTACCATAAAAGGCCCCCTAACACGCATTTTACTCGCTCCAACGAGCCTCATAACACCTATCTCCTCTTTAGAGATAAATATAGTTAGACGGATGGTATTAAAGGTTATTATTATAGAAATAATTATTAAAAGAACTGTTATCAAAAATCCAAGTCTTTGTGCCCCACGGATTATATAATTGAGTCTTTCTATGACGACTTTGTTTTGATAATAATTTACCTTATCAACAATCGAAGAAGATCCTAAAGCTAGAGCATTGTCTGATTTCAAGAAATTAGCAATACCTTCGTATTGAGAAACTTCTTTTGCTTTAATATTCAAAGATGCACCTAGAGGATTTGACCTCAACTCATCCAGAGCTTGTATTGTAGTATAATCATTTGCATGTCTTTCTCTAAACAAAGCTAGTGACTCTTCAGCAGAAGTGTATGCAATACTATCTACTTCTGGTATTTTCTCCAATGACTCTTTGAAGGACAAAATCCTATCCTCGGAAACTCCTGTATTAAAATATATAGCGACGTCCACTTTGTCTTTTATTTGATTCAAAGAAGCATTTAAAATAACATTTAACAAAATAATAAAAGTAAGAACAGACAAAGTAATAGTCATCACCAAAACGGCAGCCCAAGAAACCAGACTATTGCGTGTAAAATTCAAGAAACCAGCTTTAATAATTCTTTTCAATAAAATACTCATAGTAAAATCAAGTTAAATTATAATATATATTTTCCACTTTTATCGTCACGGACAATTTTCCCTTTTTCCATTGTAACAACTCTACCACCAACAGAATCCACAACCCCCCTGTTATGTGTAGTCATGATTATCGTAGTACCGAGGTCATTTATTTTTTTCAAAATTTGAATAACTTCATAAGTATTTATCGGATCTAGATTTCCAGTCGGTTCGTCTGCTACGATCAGCTCAGGCTGGTTGATTATCGCACGAGCTATAGCGAGACGTTGTTGTTCTCCTCCCGACATTTCATGCGGAAAATGATAAACACGATGACTCAAATCAACAAGATCTAAAACATGAGGCACGTCTATAGATATCTCTTCATCTGTTTTACCCGCTGCCTCCATAGCAAAAGCTATGTTTTCATAAGCAGTTTTATTTGGTAATAATTTAAAATCCTGAAATACTGCACCTATCTTGCGACGCAATTTAGTTAAATCTTCTCCTTTTAATTTGTGTATATTTGTTGACTCAAAAAACACCCCTCCGTTTGTAGGATATATATCTGCTAAAATTAATTTTATTAAAGTAGTCTTACCTGAACCAGAATGCCCGACAATAGAAACAAATTCACCCCTATTTACAGTAAGGTTGATATCGTCTAGTGCAACAGAATCTTTATTATAAACTTTTGAAACATTATTAAAGTAAATCACCTCTATATTATATCATAGATAACTTTTTTTCTTCAAATATAAAATAGCCTTGAAAATAAAAGAATATATTACTTTTCCACAAATAGGTCGATTTCCCCTTCTAACACTGCATCTATATTTGAAGTTTCTTTATTATCCCTGTGATCTTTAACCATCTTGTATGGATGCATTACGTACGAGCGTATTTGATTGCCCCATTCTATCTCTGTGTTTTTTGTTGTTTTTAAACTCTCCTCGAAAGTCTTTTTTTCTTGTTCTGCTTTTTGAAAAATCTTTGCACGTAAAACGTTTAGAGCCCTTTCCCTGTTAGCTTCTTGAGTACGTTCACCCGAAGCAGAAGTACTAATACCACTCGGTATGTGCACTATCCTCACTGCTGTTTCTCTTTTGTTTACATTTTGACCTCCTGGACCTCCTGCTTTTGAGAATTCTATTTTTAAATCTTGCTCTGGTATAAAAAAGTCTTTTTCATTAATTTTAGAAAATTTTGGCAAAACTTCCACCAGAGAAAAAGAAGTGTGTCGCAACTTTTTTGCATTAAAAGGAGAAATACGCACAAGTCTGTGCACTCCTGTTTCGTTTTTTAATACACCAAAAGCACTATTCCCTACAACTTCAAAAGAAACGTTGCGATACCCGCCGTGATCATTTAGGTTTTCATGAATAAGAAAAATATTCCAACCTTTTTTTTGCGCATATTTATAATACATCTCCAAAAGAATACGCGAAAAATCCTCCGCATCATCCCCTCCTGCTCCAGAGATAATAGTCACGATAGCATTCCCTTTGTCGAATTTACCCAGGCCGTCTCTTTTTTCTTTTAACTCTTGTAATTCTTTTATTTTTTCTTGCGCTTTATTTTTATCAAGCCAAAAGTCTGCAGAGGACATCTCCCCCTCGAGCTCAATAATTTTATTATTTATGTCTTCTGTATTTTCTTGCATAGGGTACTTGGGTGGTTAATTAAAAAATCCAATAAATAAATTATATCATTTTTCAGATAATTTTCCCTATTCGTTATCGAAAAGCTTTTTAAGTTTT
>CAYLLX010000031.1:3379-5185 GCA_964384975.1 uncultured Candidatus Saccharibacteria bacterium | reverse complement strand
CTAATTCTCCCAATTCACCTAGTATTGTCTTCTTGTCCAAAGTAGCAATCTTTGAAATTTTAATAATTGAATCAATTTTTAAACCGTTTTTTGTATTTGCTTTGACTTTAATATCAAAAGTATCTAATTTGCTATTCTTAACAGAAGATACGAAACAAACAATACAATCTTCTTTTTTATTTTGCGAATTTAAAATTACAGCAGGACGGACTTTTTGACCAGACAAGTCTGTGAATGGAAAAGGTATTAATACTATCTTTCCTTTATGCATAGAATTTCTTTAAGTCCTCTTTAGAATAAATATCAGGTTCGCTTGCTAAAAAATCAAAACTTTTAGAATAAGTATTTATGTTTGTTATATCGTTCAAGTCTTTGTTGTAATTTAAAGGGAATTGTATTATCAAAGCCTCTATCGAATTATGCCTACCTATAGCAAAAACCTCTCCGTTGTGTTTAACGCGGTCTATCAAGCTTTTTATATTGTTTCGAGCGTCACTAATGCTTATTGTTTTCATATATCAATATTGTACAAAATGTACAAAATAAAAGCAAGTAATTTTGTACATTTACAAGGTGTTTTTATTTACCTTTAGAATCCTAAAAACGTGTTTTTAACCCTAATCCCCACAAAACCAGTGCGGTTTTGGGGGGATTATTAATTTTGGAGGTTGAGCCTCCAATAATTTTGGAGGTTGAGCCTCCAAAATACTTTCGGGAGCCGTTGAAATAATTTGAAATAAAAGGAAGCTGACACATTTTATTTCTTTTGGATTTTTTGGCGGGGCGGGCTACTAATCAGATTCAAGCTCCTGTTGAACCTGATTTACAAATTCAAAAAAAGACTTGTCTTTTTTTAGTTCATTATTTCGCGGTCTTGAAAAAGGAATGTCAAAAATCTTTTTTATCCGAGCAGGTCGTTTTGAAAGCACAATGATTTTGTTAGACAAAAAGACCGCTTCAGCAACATCGTGAGTTACGAACAGAACAGTCATTTTTTCCTTTTCCCAAATACGCGTCAGTAACTCCTGCATTTGAGATCGTGTTTGAGAATCCAACGAGCCGAACGGCTCGTCCATGAGCAAAACTTTTGGGGTATTGGCTAATGCACGAGCAATGGCAACCCTTTGTTGCATACCACCAGAAAGATTTTTCGGGTAAGCACTTCTAAAATCTTTTAGCCCTGTCATTTCAAGATAATGATTGAGAATTTCTGTTTTCTTTGCTGCCGAAAAATCTTTCTTTAAGTTAAGTCCAAACAAAATATTTTCTTCTACAGTTAGCCAAGGAAAAAGTGAAAAGTTTTGAAATACCATTCCTTTCTCTCGATTAGGGCCAACGGTTTCTTTTCCGTCAATCAAAATCGAGCCTTCACTTTTTTCTACAAGTCCAGAAACTAAACGCAAAACTGTACTTTTTCCACAACCGCTTGGCCCAATGATAGAAATAAAATCGGAGTCTTGGACTGTAAGGTCAAGATTTTCAACCGCAAGAATATTTGCGTTTATATTGTTGTATTTTTTTGTAAGATTTTTAATTTCAAGCATGGGATTTATCAGTCCAAGGGAATAAGATTTTTGAGCTAACCTTGAAGAAATAGTCTGTTAAAATTCCGAGAAATCCAATCACCACAATTCCTGCAAAAATATTATCGGTTCTCAAAAATCTTTGCGATTCAATCATTAAGTGCCCAAGACCAGAAGATGAGCCGACAATTTCCGCAATAATTACGAATGTCCAAGCCGCACCAAACATGATGCGGAAGGAATCCCAAATTGCGGGCATTGAATACGGAAGTATAACTTTGAA
>CAYLLX010000031.1:2143-3369 GCA_964384975.1 uncultured Candidatus Saccharibacteria bacterium | reverse complement strand
TAAGTCGCTTTTGGTTGCGCCAAGCGTCAACGACGCTTCAATAAGTTCTTTTTTCACTGCGTGAATTGTATCTGCAATAAGTAGTGTTAAATAAGGCGCAACACCAAGAAAAATCAAAGTAACTTTCCCTATTTCGCCAACTCCAAACCAAACAATAATTAACGGAATAAAAGCTGACGGCGGAACATAGCGAACAAAAGCAACAAGTGGTTCGACCACAGCTTCAGTTTTTTTCGATGTGCCAAAAAGAATACCAAAAGGCAAAGCAAAAATTATTGAGAGAATAAATCCTGCAACAATTCTAAACAAACTTGCTCCAATATCACCGAGCAAACTTCCTTGTGTAAATAAAGTTATGATTGCTTCAAGAACACTTCTTGGGGAGGGAAGAAAAAACGATTGTATAAGATTGAGAGAAGAAATGCTTTGCCAAAAAACAAGAAAAACTATCCCTCCAATGAAAGATAAAAAGAGGTATTTAAGTTTTTCTCGTTTTAATTGCATAGAGCGTTATTTATTGAGGGATTTCAAGAGTGAATCATCAACAATAGAATTTGCGTTTGTTGACTTTTTAATCAATCCAAGTTTTAACCATAAATCTCCAGTTTTGTTTATGAGTGAGTAAACAGAAGAATCAGAACTTTGAGAGAAATATTCTAGGTTATCTTGATAATTCATCCAGTGGAATGTTGGAATTTGGTCAACAACTTCTTGTTTGCTCAAATTATATCCTTTGGCAATTATTTCATAAGACTCATCAGGATTTGATTTTACATAATCCATAGCAGCAAATACTCCTCGCATAAATGCTTTTACATCTTGTGGACGATTTTGTACTACATCAGTTCTGAAGGCTGGAAGTGCAGGAAGTATTGGAAGGTCTTTTGTAGACACAAGAATGTGTCCACCTTTTCTTTCATTTGCTTTTGTAAGCCAAGGTTCCCATGTAACTGCCGCATCAACTTTTCCAGCAACAAATGACGCTCCCGCGTCAGAAGCAGTTTGACTAATAGTTTTTATTTCAGAAATAGGAATATTTTTTTGATCTAACAAATATGAAAGGAAAAGGTGAGATGGTGAGCCACTTTCAAATGAAAGTGTTTTTCCTTTCAAATCTTCCAATGTATTTATTCCTTCTTTTGCAATAATTCCGTCTGCTCCGTCAGAAACATCTGTTACAAAAACAACTTTCATTGAAACTCCAGAATCTGCGAGAACCTGAATAG
>CAYLLX010000031.1:0-2133 GCA_964384975.1 uncultured Candidatus Saccharibacteria bacterium | reverse complement strand
CCATGATCCCGTCAACTTTATTTGAACTCAGAAGTTGTTTTGAAACGGCATTATCGTCAACTTGTTGAAGTTCAACAATGAGACCTTCTTTTTCCCAAAAACCTTTTTCTTTAGCAATCAAATAAATGCCGTTTCCAATCCAGGAATGGAAACTAACACGAAGAGGTTCTGATGTTGGAGGTGTTGGTTTTTTACCAAATATTGAAAATCCTACAGCTACTAATACGACCACAATCAGAACCCAAATCAATTTGTTTTTCATAATATATAAAAAAGTTAATTATAAATAATAAGTTGGAGAGACAATACCATTTTACCCCCCCATTGCGAAGTCAATGGTAATTTGATTTTATCATTTTTTAACTTTTTTATCCATAGCCCGCCCGCCAAAAATCCAAAAAAAGAATCCGCCCCGCATTCCTCCCCAGGTCCAAATACCTCAAATTTCACTAATCCCCCCAAAACCAGTGCGGTTTTGGGGGATTATAAGTTTTTGTGGCTTTTTGTACGTTTCGGGAGCCGTTGCGCGGGATTGAACCGCGGACCTCCCCATTACCAATGGAGTGCTCTACCAGCTGAGCTACAACGGCACATATTAATTTCTACCAAAGCCGACGATTCTGTCGGCTCCCCGACTCTCTCGTCGGGGCTGAGCTACAACGGCACATATTAATTTTTACCAAAGCCGACGATACTGTCGGCTCTCCGACTTACCGTCGGAGCTGAGCCCGCCTGCAACGCTTTGCGTAGCAATTCGGGCAGGCCCCGCCTGCAAAAGCTATGCTTTAGCATTGCGGGCAGGTACAACGGCACATATTAATTTTTAAAAGCAATACCAAAATACTACTATAGTTTAAACTTTTGTTCAATAATTTACAAATTAAAAAACTCTCTCTGCGAAGGTGAGACCTTCGCAAAAATCTCTGCGGAGGGGAACCCTCCGCAAGAAAGAGGCTTTCATTTAATTAGCCAACTTTTGATTTAAAACTTTTTGACTTAGCGGACCAAATATACCGTCTTGGTCAAGAGGAGGATTTGCTTTTTGGAAACGTATCAATGCATTTTTAGTTTTTATTCCAAAGAAATCACTTTCTTTATTTATAGCACCTGCACCTGTTTCTGAAACAATAAATCCTAATCTATTTAGAGCCTTTTGTAAATTCCTTACGTCTTCGCCTTTCATTGATATTTTCAAAAGACGAGTAAATACATAAGCATCACCAGAAGAATCACTAGGATAAACCTGATCACTCAAATCTGTCTTTGGACAAGGTTCTCCTGTCTTGCTACTAAATAATTCTCCTGTTAAACAAACTCCAGCAGAAGTATTTAGATTTAATATTATGTTTTGATAATACGGGGAAGAACCAACATAAGAACCAGAAGAACTAGAAGCACTTCTAATAGTAAAAGGAGTTACATTTAAAACCTCACTTTCATTTTCCAAGGCATCAATAACAACAATAGTACAATCAGCATAATCTCCCAAAGCAAGCTCGTTGAAAACAACAGCATTTATTCCTTCTACTGCCAAAATAGTATTCGAAGAACAAGACCCTCCATAAACAATATCCCCTGCTTCAGTTGAGTTAAAAATATAAGTTGGAGTTTTGTTTGTATTTATTCCTAAAGCTGATATTTCAGTTAATACAGGAAATACATTATCAGAAATAAATGAAGTACTAGAATTCACAGCAAGAGACAGATTAGAAACGTCATCACTCGCCACCCCTGCGTCGATAGAAATACTTAGAGTTCCTTGACCTGAAGTGTCTGAAATATTGATTGTTCGTTCTTCCAAACCACTACCTGTAACTTCTACTGTACCTGTGGCTGTGCCTGTTGTGTTTAGAGTTATATTTTCAACCAATAAATTTACAGCAGTCGCTCCTGTGATAGTCACAAGATATTGCACGGGACCTGTCCTTGTTTGAGTAGCAGAAGGAACACTAACAGAAAGAACAGGTGCTGTGTTATCTACGTCGAAACTATCACTTTCGTCTGAAGATACAGACTCATTCCCCGCCAAATCACTCGCCACTCCTGCGTCGATAGAAATACTTAGAGTTCCGTCTCCTGTTATGTTTGAGATAGTTACTGTTCTTTCGTCTAATCCGCTACCTGTGACATCCA
>CAYLLX010000030.1:460-7903 GCA_964384975.1 uncultured Candidatus Saccharibacteria bacterium | reverse complement strand
GAAGAAGCACTAATCTCTCCCACAGGCACAGTCATAGCCATATCAGTAAACATACCTTTGTGATTTAAACCCAAATCAATAGATATTATATCTCCTTCTTTCAATATTTTATCTTCTCTAGGAATACCATGAACAACTTCTTCATTTACAGAAACACACAAAGCCGCCGGAAAAGGAGTCTTTGCACCTTCAGGTTTGTAATTCAAAAATGCCGGAGTGTCATTCATTTCATTTATCAATTTTCGTGCATAGATATCGAGCTCTTTTGTAGAAATACCAGGTTTAACCATGTCTTTTACTTTATGCAAAATCTGAGCAAGCCTTTTGCCCCCTTCTCTTAGTATCTCTATTTCTTTTTCTTTTTTTATTATAATCATTATTTTATAACTGTACCTATGAATTCTTTATTTTCAAAATAATTTTTTAAATTTTCTAAATTTAAACCATTCATAATAATAACTTCTAAATTATTTTCCTCTGCTTTTTGAGCAGCTATGGGGTCAAAAGGAGAATTGAGTCCTGGTTCCCATTCTTTTGGTAGAATCTCACGAAAGTCTTGCCAATTTATTTCTTTTATTATTTCTGCATCAGGATATTTTTTGGGGTCTTTTGTATACACATAGTCAATATTTGTAAGATTAATAACTTTTTTTGCCCCTACAGAAATAGCACTATGTATCGAAGCCAAATCACTGCTATTCCCCGGCTTCCAGCCTCCTCCTAAAATAATATTTTTATCTGTCTTTGGTATAATGTCTGGGTCAAGAATTACTTTTTCATAAGCCAAATCCCCAAATAAAACTCTCATCATCTCCGCATTCAAACGAGTAGAAGCTATACCCAACCAATCAAGATCTTTTTCTTCTATTGTAGTTATACTTTTTACAGCTTGCAAATAATTACGACAAACCCCACCTCCTCCTGTAATTATTATAAATTTATTTCCTAGACTGATTTGATCTAAAATCAAATTACGAAAATCTTTCAAGAAAGAAGTATTAATTTCTTTTGGATAAAGTATAGAGCCACCTAATGAAATTATAAATACTTCTTCTTTCATATTAATTAAAATTTAAAGCTTTCAAAATATCTCTATGCACATCTTCGACACTTTGTTCTCCATTAATATGAAAAATCTCATACCCTTTTTTATCTGCAAAATAATTCATAGAAGGAACAACTTTATTTACATATTCATTGAAACGTTTCAAAATCCCCTCTTCTGTATCATCAGCTCTTCCACGCAACAAATTTCTTTTCATCGCCTCCTCTTTACCAACTTCTATATAAATAATTTTAACATTTTCTCTTTTGTAAAAAGACATCATAGATTCAAAAGTCTCTGCTTGGTTAAGAGTGCGAGGATATCCGTCTGCAATCAAATGTTTTTTGTCATCCAAGTTTTGTATTAAAATATTTGCAAAGATAGAATTAGTTAAAAAGTCAGGTTGTAATTCACCTTTTTCCAAACTGCTTTTAACCAAAGAACCAGTGTAATTATCTCCTGAAATTAGATTTCGATATTCATTGCCAGGATAAGCATATACAGTTTCTTTGTTGGTTTTTTGTTTTAAATAATTGATTAAAAGATTGATTTGGGTCCCTTTTCCAGAGCCCACCATACCAAAAAATACAAAACTTTGAGTTTCCATATAAAATAAATATAGCAAAAAACAAAGCTAAAATCAAATTTCAAGAAAATTGAAAAATTTTAAAAATATGTTAAAATAAAACAAATGAAAAAAACAATTATCACAATAGCTGGCTTCCCTGGATCTGGCAAATCAAGCACTGCGGACCTTGTAGCAAAAGAACTTAATTTAAAAAGATTCTCTTCTGGAGATTTTATGCGCAAAATTGCCCTTGATAGGGGTATTTCTTTAAATGAGCTTTCTACTATCGCTGAAAAAGATAATTCTGTTGATTTTGCAATAGACGAAGAAGTTAAAAAAACTAAAGATATGGAAAATATTGTCATAGACTCTCGCCTTGCTTTTCATTGGATACCAGAATCTTTTAAGGTTTTCTTGGACTTGCCCCCTGAAATAGCAAAAGATAGAATTTACAAGAGTTTTCAGAAAAATAAATTAAGACAACAAAGCGAACAATCTGAAAATATTGAAGAGGTTTTTGAAAAAATAAAACACAGGCTTGAAAGCGAGAAAAAAAGATATAAAGAATTATACTCTATAGATCATACAGATAAAAATAATTTTGATTTGATCATCGATACACAAAAAAACTCCCTAGAAGAAGTGGCAGATATTTTAATCAAAGAATATAAAAATTGGCTAAATAAATAAATTATCAATTTGGTCCGGCCGGACAGTTTTGATACAAAAAAACAGAAAGGTTTTCTTTCTGTTTTTTTATTTTTGAAATTCTTATGAATTTTTGTGTTTACTTATTAGTACTCTCTCATTGAGATTTGTGCGTCTATTTTCTTTATCAAATCAAGCACCACAGAGACTACGATAAGCAAAGCTGTACCTCCTAGAGCCAGAGAACTTATCTTTGTGACAGATTGCATAATCAAAGGCAACACAGCCACAAAACCTAAGAATGTAGCTCCTACTAGGGTAATACGAGTCAATACTCTAGATATATAGTCTGCTGTTGAAGCTCCTGGACGAATACCTGGAATAAATGCACCGTTTTTTTGTAGATTTGTTGAAAGTGAGTCTGGATCAAAAGTAACTGCTGTGTAGAAATAAGTAAACAAGAAAACAAGCACGAAATATAATACTCCGTAAAGCAAACTTGTTTGAGAAAAATTCGCAAGTACAGATGCTATTTTAGCCAATACTGGATTTGTAGCATTTGCTAAAAAGTTACCGATCATTTGAGGAAACAAGAGGATAGATAAAGCAAAAATAATAGGCATAACTCCTGCTTGGTTTATACGTAAAGGAATATAAGTACTACTACCTCCAAAAACTTTATTACCTCGTACTTGTTTTGCATAAGTGACAGGTATAGGTCTCTCAGCTTCTGTTACAAAAACAACTCCTGCGATAACAACAATACTGACAACTGCAAACAAAATATAATACGGTAATTGAGAAATATCAAAAGAAAAAGCTAATTGAGCTACTTGACTTGGCAAAGAAGAAACGATACCAGCAAAAATCAAAAGAGAAACTCCGTTACCAACACCGAACTCAGAGATCAGCTCCCCTATCCACATCAAAAGCATAGAACCAGCCACAACAACAACGAGATTCACAATCCTATCAAAAGCAGTCAAATCTGTAAGAATAAATTGATTTTCTAAAATAGCTAAAAGACTAAAACCTTGGATAGCTGCTAGTGGTATAGTAAGCATTCTAGAATATTGAGTGAACTTTTTTCTACCAAGCTCGCCTTCTTCGTGATATAAACGCTTCAAAGCAGGAACCATAACTGTCAAAAGTTGCATTATAATAGAACCTGTAATATACGGTCCTACTCCGAGCATTATTATAGAAAGATTAGACAATCCTCCTCCAGAAAAAATATTTAAAACACCAAAAAATTGATTATTTGAGAGAAATCTACTTAAAGCTATTGTATCTATCCCTGGTATAGGAATACTTGCAAGAGCACGGAAAATAACTAAAGCAAATAAAACAAAAAGTATTCTCTTTCTTAAAGAAGAATCTGTCCAGACTAATTTTATTTTTTTCAAAAAATTCTCCATAAATTTAAATTAAAGTGAAACACTACCCCCTGCTTTCTCTATCAAAAGTTTTGCATTTTCAGAAACTAAACATTTTGAAACATTTACTTTTACATTGAAAGTAAAATCTTTTGTTCCAAGTATTTTTACTTGAGGAACTCTACCTTTTGTTTTCTTGATAGCTTTTAATTCTAACAAAGATAAAGGATTAACATCACCTCCATTTGGATAAAACATACTAACCTTTGCCAAAGATACAGAAACAGGTTTTACCGCAAAAGAATTAAATCTATAACCACGAAGTTTTGGTAACTTCTTGATTATATCACGAAGCTCTGGGCGACGCTTGTTACCAGCACGAGCTGTTTGACCCTTACCTCCACGACCAGCAGTCTTTGCGTGTTTTCCTCCACGACCGACAATACGATCTTTTTTGTTTTTATTTTGTCTTTTTAAATTATGTATTTGCATAGTGTTTCAATTAATTAAGCTTCTTCGTTTGTTTTCTTATATTTTTTGGAAATACTAGACAATGCAACCATCATAGCCTTCGCATTATTTAATTTATTCTTACTTCCTGAATTTATCTTGCCTGTAACATCTTTTATGCCCGCTAATTTTACTATATCGTGCATAACAGATCCGATAACAATACCACGCCCCTTGTTTGGCATAAGTTTTATAGAAGAACTTGCGAATTTACCTTCTATTTCATGAGGAATAGACATTGTTTTTGTTAGAGAAACTCTAACCATATTTTTCTTCGCATTTCTTAAAGCTTTGTTGATAGCCAAAGAAGTATCCCCTGCTTTTCCTAAACCTAAACCAACAGCACCCTTTTTGTCTCCAGCAGCCAAAGCTACAGAGAAAGAGAAACGGCGTCCTCCAGAAACAACACGAGTAACACGTCTTATGTCGATTATTTTTTGATCGAATTCTGGCTTTGGTCTTACAAAAGACTGTGAAGATCTACGATTGTTATTATTTTTTTGTTCTGTTCCTTTTTCCATAATATTAGAATTTTAATCCAGAAGCTCTTGCTTCATCAGCTACTAATTTGATACGGCCTGTGTATTTAAAACCATTACGGTCAAAAACAACATTTGTTATATTTTTTGATAATGCTTTTTCTGCAATCATTTTACCGATCATCTTTGCTCTTTCTGTTTTTGTACCTTTTTCTATTTTCATATCATTTGCTTCTGCTAAAGTTTTATTAGAAGAATCATCTATAATTTGAGCATAGATAAATTTATTTGATCTGAAAACAGAAAGTCTAGACAAATTTGTCTTTCCGACAATCTTTGATTTGATTTTTGCTTTTAATCTTATTCTTTTTTCGTCTTTTTTCATCATAATTTTATTTTATTAACTATGCTGTTTTCTTACCTTGTTTTCTTCTAATAACCTCCCCTTCGTAACGCATACCTTTACCTTTATAAGGTTCTGGTTTTTTCAAAGCACGCACAGAAGCAGTGAAACTACCTACCAATTCTTTGTCGATACCTGTAAAGGTTATAACATTCTTTTCTGCTGTTACTGTTAGACCGTCTGGGATTTTTACGATAACTGGGTGAGAAAAACCTAAAGCTAAATGTAATTCAGTACCTTTTACGTCTGATTTGAAACCAACTCCTTCTAGGATTAATTTCTTTTGATAAGGTGTTTCTACTCCTGTAATCATGTTTTTAACATGAGAAGCATAAGTACCCCAAAGAGATTTTGAGAATTTGTCATTTCTTTTTGGGAGAAGAGTGATTGTATTTTCAGATATTGTTATCTCTACATCGTCTCTAAAATCTTTTACAAGAGTACCGTTTTTACCTTTCACAGTAAAAACAACGCCTTCTTTTTTGACTTCTACTCCTTTTGGTATTTCGATTATTTGTTTTCCTATTCTTGACATATATTTATATTACCAAATTTTAAATAATACTTCTCCACCGACTTGTTCTTTTCTAGCTTCTTTACCAGAAAGAATACCTTTTGGAGTAGATAAAACCAACAACCCTGTTCCATTTCTTACAGTGTGTATCTCTTTTAATCCTAAATAAACTCTTCTTGATTGCTTTGAAACTCTTTCAACTTCTGAAATTTTTGGTTTATTGTTCTCTTTGTATAAAAGCTCAACTTCTATCACAGGGATACCTTTTCTAATTTTTTTACTAAATCCCCCAATAAAACCTTCTTTTTTCAAACAAGCACAAATAGCTTCTTTTAATTTTGAATGAGGAAAAACTGCTACCTTGTGTTCTGCAAGGCCTGCGTTCTTCATCATTATTATCATGTTTGCGAGTACGTCCATTTTATTTTTATTAATTAAATACTACCAGCTTGACTTGCGAATACCTGGAAGCATACCTTCGTTTGCTAATTCTCTAAAACAAATACGACAAAGACCGAAGTCTCTCATAAAGCCATTACCTCTTCCACAACGAAAACAACGATTTTTCTGTCGTGTAGAAAATTTTGGTGTCTTTTTTGATCTAGCTATTACTGATGTTTTTGCCATATATAAATAATATTATTAATCAAAGGTTTTGCTTTGTAATATCTCACTTTTTTTCTTCAAGCCTTTATTTTAAAGGATTAAAGGAGAAAAATGGATTGCTCAAAGCTCTCTACCTCCTTATAGAACATACTATCAAATTTTTAAAGAATAGTCAACTAAAAATACAAGGCCTTACCTCTATCTGTTGGTAGTTTTGGTTTAGTAAATAAAAAAACAACCGATACTCCCAAAATTAAGGAGCACGGTTGTGTAATTCTTTTTTGAATCCTGCAATTGAAATAATTGCAGACAGAACCTGACAAGTTGCTATCCAAGGAGAACCTGTCTCCAACATAAGATAAACAACTATAAGGTGGGTGAAAAAATAAAACACCCATCCTGCGATACTTGAAATTCTTTTATTAAATGCTAACAAAAGAGTACCTACAAGACCTCCTACCACTGATATGAATTGAATAATTACTAGATTTGTATTGATAGCTTGTATTAACAAGCCAAAACACAAAATAAAAGTAATTGAAACAATCACCACCTTAAAAAGCAAGCTGTGTTTTTTAAAGATTTCTGCTAAATGAGTATTGTTATCTGAAACTGAAACCAAATAACCATAAATCATTAAAAAAATCATGGCTAGATCGAAAACAATCATAATCCATAGATTGCCTCGATTCTCAAGGATCATCTGCAGATAGAAGTAAATAGTAATAGCTATTGTACCCCAAATCCCAAATGTCCATCCAATAGTTTTTCTTTTAAATACAAAATATTTATTTAAAAGAAGTAAAATCGCGGACAAAATCTGAAGTGTCAACATACTTCCTCCTATCTTTATTTTTTCTGCCTACTCTAATACAAGTTTTCGGCTACCCTTTTTTAGTTTTTTTAGAACTATTTACTCTATATATTATATCATAAATCTAACAAAATAGCAAGAAAAAACCCTCACCTTTTCAGGTGAGGGTTTTTGGGGGTTGAAAGTCTTATTTTTTCTTTTTCTTGTCTTCTTCTTTTTTGAATGGAGTTCCGAGTAGTTCAAAGAAAGCTGTTGCTTCTTTTTTATCTTTTGCTGTAGATACTATTGTGATAGACAAACCGAATACGTCTTTGATGTCTTCGTCTGCTGTTTCTGGAAAGATTGTGTGTTCTTTTATTCCTAGAGAAAGGTTACCAATACTGTCTACTCCGCTACGATTTACTCCTCTAAAGTCTTTTGTACGAGGCAAAGCTATGTTGAATAATTTTTCCAAGAAAGCATACATTCTCTTTCCTCTCA
>CAYLLX010000030.1:0-450 GCA_964384975.1 uncultured Candidatus Saccharibacteria bacterium | reverse complement strand
TAAAAGAAGAGATAGATTTCTTTGCTCCTCTTTTAGCTGGCTTTTGACCAGTTATTTTTTCTAAACGCAAAGCTATATCGTCGTTCTTGTTCTTGTCTTTTTTCATCAAAGTACCAGTACCGACATTGATAACAACTTTTTGCAATCTTGGAGCAGACATTTTGTTTTTGTAACCAAAAGTATCTTTTAAAAGATTGTATGCATTTATTTCTTTTTCTTTTACAGTTTCGTGTTTCATATATTTTAATAGCTAAATTTCTTGATTGCTTTTTTTAGCAACTCTAACAAACTTACCACCGACTTCTTTTTTACCGATTCTTGTTGGTTTATTTGTTTTTGGATCTACAAGCATTACGTTTGAAGCATTCAAGGGTGTCTCGATAGAAACAATTTGCCCTTTTTCATTTGATTTTCTAGGACGCATGTGTCTTTTTTGAATATTAACACCTT
>CAYLLX010000029.1:0-8336 GCA_964384975.1 uncultured Candidatus Saccharibacteria bacterium | reverse complement strand
GGGATTTGTCTCACTAGGAAATACATAAAAAGGTTTTGCTTTTGTAGGAAAACCATAAACGAATACAAAATCAGAACCAGTTTCTTTTTTTACAATTTCAGAAATCTCCACTTCGTCTTGAGAGCTTAGGTCTTTATCTCCTCTATTATCCCTATTGTATACTTCAAAAATTCTTTGGTGTGCCTCGGTAAGGGACATAACAGGAGTTTTTTCTATCATTACAGGTAATTCTACTTTTAAAAACTCTAAGTGTTCTTTGTTTTTTTCTTGAACTGATTTTAAAATAAAACGAATTGTTTCTTCTGATAAATCTTTAACATCTTCCCAGCTTTCAATAAAAGCCCACTCGGCATCCAAAGAAACAACTTCTGTTAAGTGCCTTGTAGTAGCACTTGGTTCTGCACGAAAAACTTTGTTTACAGAAAAACATTTTTCAAATGCGCTCATTACTATTTGTTTATAGAGTTGTGGTGATTGAGAAAGATATGCTTTTTTATCAAAATAATCTACTTGAAAAACTTCTGCTCCACCTTCTGCAGTAGCAGGCACAATACTTGGAGCTTGGAATTCAAAAAAATTATTTTTTTTCATAAACTCACGAAAAGAGTCAATAACTGTTTCTTGGATTTTAAAAATTGCTTGATTCTTGGGATGCCTAATAGACAATGTTCTGTTGTCTAGCTCAGTAACTAAATCCAAATTATAACCATCTACAGACATATCAAAAGGCAAAGGAGCTGCTTCAGCCAAAACCTCCACACTTAAAATTTCAAGTTCTATATCACCATTTAAAACACCTTCTTTTATATTTCTTTCAGGTCTTTTGTTTACCAATCCGTTGATTTTCAAAACCCATTCAGAGCGAACTTCTTTTGCGACTTCTATAGCTTCGACGTGATTTGGCAAAACAACACATTGCACGATGCCAGACATATCACGAATATCCATAAAAATCATTTTACCTTGATCTCTACGCACATTCACCCAGCCCGCAATAGTAACTTCTTGACCTATAAAATCTTTTAAATCTTTGATATAAACTCTATTTTTCATCCCGTTAGATATTTTTGATTAATTTATAATTACACTACACGTTATTATTTCTAAACATACTACTCTACCTATACCCGTTATTTAAAATATCTAACGGGATTCATATAAAAAAATTATAACATTTTTAAAAAATAAAAAAAAGGAGAACCCGTAGGCTCTCCTTTGTATTTTTTAGACGTCGGACGTCTACAGACTATTCATCAAAAACAACAGCCTCCAAAGATTCGTCGTTGTAAATATTTAAAATTACCCTACTTGTCATCAAAGACAAAGATAGTATTTTAAATACAGGAAAATCTTTCAATTTTTCTGGAATATTTACTGAATCTGTTATTATGATTTCATGGAAACCAGCACCAGCAAGCTTCTCAATATCTGCATCTGACCTAGTTTCTAAATGAGTAATCATCACAACAACCTTACTTGCTCCTTTTTCCAAAAGTGCATTTTTGGCACCAATCAAAGTTCCACCAGTAGCACAAATATCATCAATAATGATGCAAACACGCCCAGCAGGATCTCCTATTACTCGAACAACATTCGTTTCGTGTCCATTTAATCTATTTTTATGAACAATGATATGATCAAGATGTAGAAGTTCGGCATAGTCAGAAACCTTTTTACTTGAACCACTATCTGGAGCTACTAAAACCGGAGGAAATTCTTCTTCCAAATATTTTTTCTTAACTATTTGATTTTCATATAAATAGTCACTGAAAATTTTAAATGGATTAATATTCTCAAAAAGAATATTATCAAAAAAACCCTGAATAGCTTCAGCATGTAAATCAAAAGTAATAACACCCTGAGCTTTCATACTAAAAAGATTAGCGACAATTCTTGCAGATATTGGTCTTCTTTTGTGCCTATTCTTTTTATTTCTTTCTCTGCGTTCTTGTCTAGCATAAGGGAAATTATTGACCAAAAGATAAATCTCCTTAGAACCAGCTCTTTTAAGAGCATCAGCCAAAAGCAAGAATTCCATAATAGAATCATTTATTCTTCCGGGTAGCACAGACAATACAATAAAAACAACATAGCCTCTAACAGTCTCCTTGAGTTCTACTCCAATTTCTCCATTTGGAAATTCTTCTATTGTTCTTTTAAAAATTTTTACACCTTCAGGAAGATGACTTGCGATTTTTTGAGTGAATTCTTCACTTTTACTTCCAGCAATAAGAGCTAGTGGGTGTGGGTGTGTGCGATTTTCCATTTTTTCTTTTTTAAAGTCAAACAACAACAATTACCCCCTCATCCTATCAGTTTAAAAAACTTTAGTCAAAATTAAAATACTAAAGCCCAAGTTTCCAGACTTTTAAATTTCTTACCTACCAATACTACATCTTTCTGAGTTCCTTCATAAACAAAACCTAAAGATTTTGGTATATTTTTACTTCTTTCATTTAAGGGTTCCATTTTTATGGTTATTCTGTGTAACTTATATTTCTTTTTCCCAATTTCAATAATTTTCTGAACAGATTTTCTAACGATACCCTGACCTTCAAAATCTTTGTCTATCCAATACCCTATCTCTGCATTTTTATTTTTTAGATCAATATTATGAAAACCACCAGAACCAACTAATTCATTTTTAAAATAAATACCAAAATCACATCCTGTGTTTTCTTTAAAATTTTTTAGTTGTTTTTTAATAAAAGTCCTACTATCTGAAACATTTTTAGTTGAGGAAACCCAATACAAAAAAGTATCCAAATGCTTCCTGTTTTTATCAACTAATTCAAAAACTTTTTTTGCTTCATTTGGGGTTCTAATTTTTAGAGTAATATCTTTATCAACCTTAACCACAAATGGTGATTTTGTTTCTTTTTTATTTTTCATATTTTTTAATACAACCCTACGCCGATTTTTTCGCGGACTTCTTTTATTTTTTGAGATGCGACTTTATTTGCTTTTTCGCCCCCCTCTTTTAATAATTGTAAGACTTTATTTCTGTCTTTTGTTATCTCTTTTCTTTTCTCTCGCAAAGGTGCGATGAATTTCTCTAAATCTTCCAACAAGATTTCTTTCAAGATTTTATACTTACCTTTATTTTCTTCATAAATATTTTTCAATTCTTCTTCTGTGCGGATTAGCTTATGTATTTCATAAACATTTTTAGGCACATCTCCAGTAGAATCAGTAACAATACTCATAACTATTTTTTTCAAATCTTCGTATTCGGCAAAAAGTGGAATTGTATTTCCATAACTTTTAGACATCTTGCGTCCATCAACTCCAGGCACAGTAGCCACTTCAGATATTATTTTTTCTTGTGGCATTTTAAAAGTTTCTCCGAAAGTGTTGTTGAATTTTTGAGCTATATCACGAGTTATTTCTACGTGTTGCTTTTGATCATGTCCTACTGGTACGATATCTGCTCCGTAAAGCAAAATATCAGCTGCCATAAGTACAGGATAATTAAAAGTCCCTACGCTGATTTCTTTATTTTTTGCTTCAGCATCTTTGAAAGCATGTGCGCGCATCAAATACGGCATGGTGGTTATAGTATCAAAAACCCAAGCGAGCTCAGTGTGTGCTTGTACGTCGGACTGTTTAAACAAAACAACTTTTTCTGGATCAAGCCCGATAGCCATATAGTCGATCATAAGATCTACGATATTTTCAGTCATCTCTTTTTTGTCTTGAATAAAATTCAAAGCGTGATAGTCTGCAATAAAAACATAACTCTCGTATTCATTGATCATATCGACAAATTGCTTCATCGCTCCGAAATAGTTGCCTATATGTGGACGGCCTGTTGGTTTTACTCCTGAAATTAATACTTTTTTTAACATAATTGTATTATAACACAAAACAAATACTTATTTCCACAACAATTAACAGTTTATGAACTTTTCAAATTTTGACTAATCTTAATTACTTTCATAAAATGTTTCTATGTCACAAAACAACAATTACAAGAAAAAAGATATTCGCATTCCTCCGCAAAGCCTAGAGTCAGAAAAAGCTGTCTTGGGTTCTATCATGCTTCGCAAGGACGCTATTCAAGAAATAGAAGACGTCATAACTCCCGAGTCATTCTACGCAGAAAAACACAAAATAATTTTTGAAGCTATGCTCGAACTCGTTTCCAAAAATGAACCTATAGACATGCTCTCCCTTTCAAATAAACTTTCAGAAAAAAAACTCCTCGAATCTCTCGGTGGCAATAAATACATTGCCGAAATAATAAACCTCGTCCCCTCTTCGACCAATGTCAGACACTATGCCGAAATAGTTCAAAAAAAATATATCTTAAGAAGCCTTATAGAAGCAGCAGACTTTGTTTCTGAGATAGCTTTCAAAGAAGACGATAATCACATGGAAGAAATACTTGATCAAGCAGAGAAAAAAATCTTTAGCGTAGTGTCTTCTCCAAAAAGTCAAAAATTCGTAACGATCAAAGAAGCTTTACCTGAAGCTTGGGAGAGATTTGAAAAATTACAAGAACACAAAGGAGCTCTGCGTGGAGTACCGACTGGTTTTCCAGACCTCGACAATATGCTTTCTGGTTTACAAAAAACAGACCTTATAATCCTCGCAGCGAGACCTTCTGTGGGTAAAACAACCCTTGCCCTAGATATCGCTCGTATGTGTGCGACAACACACAACAAATCAGTCGGTATTTTTTCTCTTGAAATGTCCACTCAACAGCTTATCGACAGACTTCTCTCTGCCGAGTCAAAAGTTAATGCATGGAAACTTCGTACAGGTAACGTATCAAACGATATGGACTTTACTGCTATCCGTGATTCTATCGACAAACTTTCAAAAGCAAAAATTCACATAGAAGACAGAGCTGGTAACTCTATAGCGAGCATGAAAGCCTCAGCAAGGAGGCTCAAAGCAGAAAAAGGACTGGATCTGATCATTGTCGACTACTTGCAACTCATGACGACTTCCAAAGCTTACGACAGCATGGTCAACCAAGTAACAGAAATCTCTCGTTCTCTCAAAGGTTTAGCAAAAGAGCTCGACGTGCCCGTCCTGGCCCTCTCACAGCTCTCTCGTGCCGTCGAATCTCGCGGAGGTAAACCTCGTCTTTCAGACTTGCGTGACTCTGGATCCATCGAACAAGACGCCGACGTAGTTATGTTTATACACAGAGAAGACAAAGGTAAAGACGAATCAGAGAGAACAAATATTGCAGAAATACTTATCGAAAAACACAGAAATGGACCGACAGGTATGGTGCAACTTTATTTCGACGACAAAACTTCTTCTTTTATGAGCATGGAAAAAGCAAATTTTAGCGATTTTTCTTCTGTCTCAAATTCAAATAACAGCCTAGACGCATTTTAATTATGGACAAAATAGATCAATTAACAGAATTATTTAAAGAATTCCCTGGTATCGGAGAAAGACAAGCCAAGCGTTTTGTGTATTTTCTAATGTCTCGCAACGAAGCATATATCAATAACTTAAATAAAAACATAGAAGAGTTAAAGAAAAATATCACACAATGCTCAGAGTGTTATAAATTTTTTCTTTTTAAGAACTCGAGTCAAAATATTTGTGAAATTTGCTCAAATCCAAATACCGAAGATGATAAACTTATGGTTCTAGAAAAAGACAGCGACCTGGAAAGTATCCGAAAAAGTAGAGTTTACGGGGGCAAGTATTTTGTTTTAGGAGGACTCGTGCCTATAGTAGAAAAAAATACTTTGCGAAATATCCGCACAGATAAATTATTGGAGAAAATAAAAAAAGAAAAAAACTTGCAAGAAATAATCCTCGCTTTTTCTCTCTCACCTCAAGGTGACCACACAGACACATACATAAGAAATCAAATCAAAAATATTTGTGAAGAATTAAACATAAAAATATCATCTTTAGGTCGTGGACTATCCACCGGTACAGAGCTAGAATACTCCGACAACGAAACCCTCAAAAACGCCCTCAAAAATAGACAATAAAAAAAACCACGTTTGACGTGGTTTTTTTAATTATTTAATAGAAAGTATTTTTACTTGGAAGAATGGTTGACGGTGACCGTTTCTGCGTAGGTAGCGAGATTTTTGTTTGTATTTTACAACCAAAACTTTTCTTGCACGGCCGATAGCAGCTATTTCAGCTTCTACTACAGCTCCGTCGATATAAGGTGCACCGATTGTTGTGTCTTTATCGTTATCAACAAGCAAAACCTTATCAAAAGAAACCTTATCTCCTAATTTAAATTTGCCTTTGAATTTCTCAATTGTAACCAAAGAACCCACAGAAACTTTGTACTGCTTGCCTCCTGTTTCAATAACAGCAAATTCTTTAATTGAATCTTCTTTTTTCATTAATATCTATAATATATCAAAAGCTTTAAAAAAGCAAGCTTTTATCCACTAATTACCGAAACACAATCTATCACTAGTTTAAACCTGTCAAAGGTCGTCTTTGACAGGAGTATTATTTGGTAAAAATAACCTTTTAATATATAATTAAAACACATATGGAAACAAAAACATTGGAAAGGTATTTCTTTTTTAGTCTTTTATTAATAACTATAGTTTTTTCGTTTTTAATCTTTCGACCCTTTTTGACAGTTTTGGCTGTCGGTGCATCTTTTGCTATTGTACTTTATCCCCTTTTTCTTCTATTCAAAAAACGTAATTTTCCAAACTGGCTCAGTGCTTTTATAACACTTATTTTCTTTTTAGTGTTACTTTGTGGTCCTCTTGTTGGTATCGGTTTTCTTTTGTTCACAGAAACTCAAGGCATCTATACTTCTTTAACTGAAGGCGGAAATGCTAAAACAGTTGTCGAAACTCTAAACACAAACTTAAACAATTTATTGCCTTTTGAAATAAATATAGTCGACAGGATTTATGACTTAGCAAGAATGCTTTCCTCAAATCTTGCAAAGATTTTCTCTAGTACTGTTTATACTGTCTTTGCTTTCTTTTTAACTTTTATTTCTATTTTTTATTTCCTCAAAGATGGAGAAAAGTGGAAAAAATTAATCATGAATATAAGCCCTCTTTCAGAAAAAGATAATAAAAAAATATTACAAAAATTAATATCTACTATCAACGGAGTTGTTAAAGGATATTTGCTCATAGCAATAATACAAGGAACTTTGATGGGTGTTGGTTTATCTATTTTTGGTGTTCCTAATAGCATTCTTTGGGGTGTAATCGCAGCAATAGGAGCGCTTATACCTACTTTGGGTACTGGTATCGTAGCAATACCTATTATTATATATCTCATCACAGAGGGGCAAGTACCCCAAGCTATCGGTTTTAGCATCTGGGCTGTTGTATTGGTTGGAACAATAGATAATCTTTTATCCCCGAGTCTTATAGGAAACAAAATAAACATCCACCCTCTTCTTATTCTTTTCTCAATCTTGGGAGCTCTTAGCTTGCTTGGCCCTGTTGGTATATTGATAGGCCCGATAACAATAAGCTTTTTATATGCTTTAGTTTCTATTTACCGAGAAGAATATCAAGAAAACAAAATTCAAAAAAATGTCGAATAAAGAAATTCAAATTTACAATACTTTTACACGAGAAAAAGAAGTTTTCAAAACTTTAGAAGAAAATAAAGTAAAATTTTATTCTTGTGGACCGACTGTTTACAACAATCCTCACATAGGCAACTACCGTGCTTTTATTTTTGCTGACACTCTAAAAAGAGTTCTCTCTTACAACGGCTACGAAGTAAAACACATAATGAACGTCACAGACGTCGACGACAAAACTATCCGCGACTCACAAAAAAATAATAAAAACTTAAAAGAATTTACCGAATTCTACACACAGATTTTTATCAAAGAAAGCGAAGAATTAAGTATCATCAAGCCTTTCAAGCTCACCCGTGCGACAGATTATATCAAAGAAATGATTTTGATTATCGAAGATCTTTTGGGTAAAAACGTTGCTTATACTAGCGCCGACGGTAGTATTTATTTTGATATTAAAAAATACAAAGACTACGGGGCACTATCTAAAATAAAAATAGATATGCAAAAAGACAATGCTTCAGGTCGCATCAAAGCAGACGAATATGACAAAGAAAATGTAGAGGATTTTGCTTTGTGGAAATCTTGGGATGAAAAAGACGGAGATGTTTTTTGGGAACCTGAAAATATTTTAGGTAGAGAAAGCGTCTTAACCAAAGGCCGTCCCGGTTGGCATATCGAGTGTTCTGCTATGAGCATGACAGAGCTAGGAGAAAGTATCGACTTGCATACAGGCGGTATAGACAATATGTTCCCCCATCATGAAAATGAAATAGCACAATGTGAAGCAAGTACTCATAAAAAGTTTTCAAAATACTGGATGCATAGTGAA
>CAYLLX010000028.1:0-8578 GCA_964384975.1 uncultured Candidatus Saccharibacteria bacterium | reverse complement strand
ATCGCCGAGATACCCATGAAAGGCAAAAAAGAGTCGTTAAATGTTTCCGTTTCTTTTGGAGTAGCTTTGTTTAGGATTTTAAATATTTAGATTTGAGGTCCGTAAACTTCACCTGTGTCTACTGGGTCAGCGGGTTTTATATAGATACCTTTTTTACTTTCGTATCTTTGAGGTCCGCCTGTGAAAAACCAAACAAACCAAAGTATGACTAAGATAAATAAAACCCATTTTAGATCTCCCAAAGGAGAACCGCTAGGAGAACTTTTTAATTTTTTGTCTTCCATTTTTTAATTTTTATCTTTGATGATGTGAACAAAAATGCCCACTTCGACCATTAATAATTTTCCTAATTATAACACCTTTACAATTTTTCTTTAAGCATTTTTCTCCGGCCCTGCGATACGCTTTGTGTTCTAGCTGAAATTCTCCAGGTAGTCCGTAGATATTGCGATAATCCGACATAGAATCTCCACCGAAATCAATACCCTTAGCGAGGAGTTTTTGCATATTTGTAAAAATAACTTTTATCTCTGTTTCTTTGATTTCGAATATTTGTCTTTCTGGATGTATGCCCGAATACCAAAGTATTTCATCAGAATAAATATTGCCAATACCGGCGATAATGCTCGGGTCCATAAGGACTGTTTTTATTTTACCTTTTTGTTTTTTATTTAAAATCTCTTTGAGTTTCCTTGGATGCATCTCTTTACTCAAGGGCTCGGGTCCTGTGTTTTTTAAGTGTTTACTTTGCTCTCTATTTTCTGTTTCCAATAGAGTTATTTTGCCGAATTTTCTCGCATCACAAAAAGCCAAATGTTTTTTATTTGAAAGGGTAAAAATAACATGTACGAATCTATTGAAAGGATCATTGAGGGGATTTTTTGGATTTTTATCTTTTGCTCTATATGCTTCGATTCCTTCTTTTTTGTATTTTTCATATTCTCCATATATTAAATGCCCAGTCATCTTCATGTGAATCAGGATAGTTTTTTTATTACTCAAATGCAAAAGTATATTTTTGGCTCGTCTTTCGGCTTGGATTATTTTAGTGCCGACGACTTCTTTTTTGAAATATTTGAAATACTCTTTATTTGCGACATTTTCTTTTTGTCTTTTGTCTTTGGAATCTAGATCTGTCCAGATGTCTTTTATCGTAAGACCTGCTACTTCTTTTTGTAGTCCGCGTGTTGTTGTTTCTACTTCTGGTAATTCAGGCATTATTTTTGACTTAAGTTTTTTAAAGCTTCTTTTATTTTTTGATTTGTGTCGAGTCCTTTTTCTATATTTTTCAAAGCATCTCTAGCTTCGTATTGAGAATAACCGAGAGCTTGCAAAGCTTCTATCGCATCTATCTCTTCTTGGAGTTTTACTTCGAAAGCATCTTCTTTGATTTTGTCTTTTAATTCTATGATCAGTCTTTCGGCTGTTTTTCTACCTATGCCTGAAACTTTTGTCAGGTAAGAAGTGTCATTTGAACTTATTGCTTTTTTTAGAGTGCTGATATTTGCGAGTCCTAAAATACCTAGGGCACCTTTTGGTCCGATACCCGAGACGTTTATAAGCATTTCAAAAAATTCTAATTCTTCTTTTGTTTGAAAACCGTAAAGGTCTAGCATGTCTTCGCGGACGTGCGTATGAATCCAGAGAAAAATCTCGTCGCCTTTTTTATTTTGCAATAGATTCTCTAGGGAAGCGTGCACTTTGTACCCTAGATTATTATTTTCTACTATTATGTATTTATCATTTTTTTCTAAAATTGTACCTCGAATACTTGCGATCATAAGCTAATATTAGCAAAAAAAGAGTATTTAAACTAGTAAAGAGAATTGGTTGTTCTTTATTTTTTCTTTACATACTTGCTTTTTTCTGTATTTTTGTTATAGTGTTCATATATGCCAATAACAAAATCAGCTAAAAAAGCAATTCGTGGTTCTCTTCGCAAGAAGGCTGTCAACGACCGTCGCAAGAAAACTATGAAAGAGGTTATCAAAAAAATAGAAAAAGTTGTTAAAAAAGACAAAACAGAAGCTGTAAAAATGCTTTCTACTGCTTTCCAAGCAATAGACAAGGCAGCTAAAAAGGGGATAATAAAGAAAAACAACGCTTCCCGCAAAAAATCTCGTTTGTCTAGATTAGTAAAATAAAAATAAACCCCCAAGCGGGGTTTATTTTTTAATGTTATAATATTTATATGTCACAGTCACACTTATTAGAATTTTATGGAGAAGAATGTCCGCATTGTGTGGATATGTATAAGCTCGTACAAAAATTAGAAAAAGAAGAAGGTATCAAAATACAAAGATTTGAGGTTTGGAACAATCCTGAAAATGAAAAAAAACTTTTAGAATTAGACAAAGATCTTTGCGGAGGAGTACCTTTTTTTTACAATACAAAAAATAAAAAATTTATTTGTGGTGAAGCCTCATACAAAGAACTCAAAGATTGGGCAAAAGAAGAATAGTTATGTCACAAGAAGCAATAGTTAGATTTGATAATATTAGTTTTTATTTTGGTATCAATAAGCCTATTTTAGATGAGGTTTCTTTTTCTATACGTAGAGGTTCAAAAATAACTCTGATGGGTCAGAATGGTGCTGGAAAAAGTACTTTGTTTTCTCTTATTTTAGGAGAAAAAGAACCCGAAGAGGGGACGATAAATATCGTAAAAGGTGTGTCTGTGGCTATTGCTAGACAAATAATAGCTCGCGAAGATATGAGCCTTTCTGTGCGAGAATTTTTCCAGAAAGTTTTCAAAGAAAAAATTTACGATATAGACAAAAGGATAGATGAAGTTTTGGAAATAGTAAATCTACAAAACCGAAAAGATATTTATGAAAAAAAGATTAATAATTTTTCCGGAGGGCAACAAGCTCGTCTTTTGCTCGCACAAGCTTTGATACAAAAGTCTGACCTGCTACTACTCGACGAGCCGACAAACAATCTAGACAAAGACGGCATAGAACATCTGACGAATTTTTTGGTAAATTATAATAAAACTGTTTTAGTTATTTCTCACGATGCTGAATTCCTAAATTCTTTTTCAGATGGAGTTTTGTATTTGGACGTTTTTACTAGGAAAATAGAACAATATGTAGGTAACTATTTTGACGTGGTAAAACAAATTACCGCTCGTGTTGAAAAAGAAAATATGAAAAACGCTCAGCTTGCAAAACAAATCCAAGCCAAAAAAGATCAAGCAAATAAATTTGCCTACAAAGGAGGAAACTTGCGTCTCGTCGCTCGTCGTATGAGAGAAAAAGCAGAAGAGCTCGAGGAAGATATGGTGGACGTTCGCAAAGAGGACAGGACGATAAGGGATTTTAAAATACCTGCACAAGAAGATATGGTAGGGGAGATTATAAATATTTCTTATTTTACTATTTTAAAAAATGGTAAAGAGGTCAAGAAAAAAGTAGAATTTTCTTTAAATAAAAATATGCATCTCTTGATAAAAGGTCCAAATGGTATCGGCAAAAGTACTTTGCTTGGTAGAGTGCACGAAAATAATACAGAAGGTTCAAAAATAAAAGACGGTATCAGGATCGGGTACTATAGACAAGATTTTTCAAACCTTGATTTTGATGAGACTGTGTATGCTTGTTTGGCTCGTGCTATGCAAGACGGAGGAGAAAAACTCGACGAAGAACGCATGCGTTCTGTCGCCTCAGGTTTTCTTATTACAGGCGAAATAATAAAAACAAAAATAGGATTCCTGTCTGAGGGGCAAAAAGGTTTGGTTGCTTTTGCAAAACTTGTCCTAGAAAAACCGGGAGTTTTGATACTAGACGAGCCGACGAATCACATAAACTTTCGTCACATACCGATAATAGCCAAAGCTCTAAGCGACTACAAAGGAGTTATGCTCCTCGTTTCACACGTGAATGAATTCGTGCAACAGATAAGGATCGATGAAACTCTTGATTTGGAGAAATAGTTATTGACTTGCACTTTTTTAAAAACTTGTTAGAATTTATATTATGTTAAAGTTTAATAATTATTTAATTTCAATAAATAAAATTTTGGAAGAGGGTGTCAAGTAAACCACGAAAGTGGTTTTTTTAATTTAAAAATTATGAATTACAAAGAAAAACTTTTAGAAAATTTAAAAGAGCATATAAGTTTTATTCAAAAAAAAGTTATTCAGATCAAGGAGTCTATTAAAGAATTGAATGACAAAGACTTAAAGCAAATCAGCACAATGAAACCAGGCGATCGTGCTGTTCAGATGATAGCAAAGATGCAATTAGATGAAAGAATTATTGAATTAAATCATCTAGAAAAGACTCCTTATTTCGCAAAATGTGAATTTATTCAAAAACAAACAGGAGATAAAAAGAATTATTATTTTGCGAAGCATCAACTCATAGAAGAGTCTATATATTCTTGGGTTGCACCTATTGCTGCTATTAGATTTGAAAATATTGGTGAGGCTTCATACCGTCTACCTAGTGGACAAAGTCGAAACATAGAGATATTACACAAAGAGCAATATATGATTGTTGATGGAAAAGTTTTATTTTTTGCTGTAGAAGATTCTAATAAGCCACGGGATCTTATTTATCAGGAAAATTTTACTTCAAAAAAAGCTGGATTTATGCTTCCAGAAATTGTGGCACAGATGGAAAAAGCCCAAGACCAAGTTATTCGAGCATTCCACAAAGGGCCTCTTGTTATATCAGGGCCAGCTGGTTCAGGAAAGACCACACTCGCATTGCATCGAGTTGCTTATCTTACTCAAGCCCCAGAAACATTACCACTATATCCTTTGGAATCAATAGTTGTTTTTGTTCAAGATAATGGAACTAAAGAATACTTTTCGCATCTTTTGCCGGAGTTGGGTATACACAATGTTCAAATTACTACTTTTTCAGAATGGGCTTTCAAGGTTCTGGGACTAGATGGGTATTCTTATGTGAGTCGTTTTGGAAATACAGAAGAGGAAAAAGATGTATATGAATATCAAAAAATAAAAGCTCTCCGTTTGGGAGAGATTCCAAATTTGAATAAAGATTATTTTAGTTCATTGTCTGTGTTATACAAAAAATATATTTCACCAGATAGTTTTAAGTTATTTTTAAAACAAAAAGAGGAGAAAAAAATAGATCGTTTTGATATTACGATACTTCTGTTGGCTCATTTAAAAAGTCATAAAAAATTTGAAATAAGAAGAAGTTATCTAACCTCTGTAAATGGAGTAATAAAAAATAAAATTGAAAAAAAGACAATTTCTTATTCTCTTGTTGTGTTGGATGAATTTCAAAACTATTTGCCAGAACAGATAAATATACTAAAGTCTTGCATTAAAGAAGAAACGAATTCAATAGTATATGTAGGAGATGTTTCACAGCAAATTTATCTTGGAACAATAAAAAATTGGGAAGAAGCAGGAGAAAGGATTTCAAAAGAGCGAGACATAAAAATGGAAAAAGTGTATCGTAATACAAAAAATATTCTTCTTTTTATTCAGTCTTTGGGTTACCATACTGTTATCCCAGAGGGGATCAAAGAAGGTCCTTTGGTTGTAGAAAAAATATTTATTAAAAAAGAAGAGGAAGTTGAATATATAAAAAAAATATCCTCAAAATACTCTGAGGGTACTATCGGAATAATTGCCAAAGATGATGAATATTTAGATGCTTTTAAAGAAGCATTTAGGCATTTAAAAAATATTCATATTTTAACCATGAATGAATCTCAGGGTGTGGAGTTTGATTTGGTTTGTATCGTTGGAGTTAGTAGGAATACTTTTAAAGTTGTAAGTCATGAAGATGCTTTATTCGAGCATATAGAAGAACGTAGACGAATGCAAAAAGATTTGCTCTATGTCGCATTAACTCGAGCAATAAATGAACTTCATATTTTAAGCAATGAAAAACTAAAAGATATTTTATTTTAAAACTTGAGCCAAGAATTCTTGTAATTCTTCACCTTGTATTTCTCTGTATTGATTTGCTTTTAGGTTGCCGAGTTTGATATTTAAAATACGAACTCTTTTTAGATCATCAACTTCTTGAAATAGATTTGCACACATCCTGCGGATTTGGTGTTTTTTGCCTTCTGTTAAAGTAACACGAAAAGTATTTTCATTGATAATAGTTACTTTACATTTTTTGGTTACATATCCTTCGATATTTACCCCTTTTTCCATTTTTTCTTTAAAATTTGAACGGAGTTTTTCTTTTGTTTTTACAACGTATTCTTTTTCGTGTGCATTTTCTGGGCTTAAAAGTCCTTCGGTTATTCTACCGTCATTGGTTAGTATTATCAGCCCGTGACTTGCCTTGTCTAAACGCCCGAGAGGGAAGACGTCTTGAGGTATTTGATAATTACTTATCTTTTCTTTTATGCTGACTTCTTTTTCATTTGGAGAGTGAGTTATTGTATTTGTCGGTTTGTAATAAGCAAAATACTTGTATTCTTTTATTTTTTTTCCTTTTACTTCTACTTTGTCTTTTGTTTCCACTTTGTCTCCGAGCAAAGCTTTTTTGCCATTAATAAAAACCAAGCCTTTTTTGATAAGCTCATCTGCCTCTCTACGAGTGGCTATATTTTTATGTGCGAGATATTTATTTATCCTCATTGGGTAGATGTTTTCCATAAGCTTCATTGTAGCAGTTAAGGGTGGATTTGCAAGGTGAGAAATGCTAATATTTAAGAGTTGATTTATTAGAATCTAATTTAAATAAATTTAAAAAATATGAAATACAATAAAGGTTTTACAGGAGTCGCCGTTTTGTTAGTAGTCCTCGGAGTTTTGATTGTCGGCGGAGTTGCATACTTTGCCGGAAAAAGCTCAGCTCCAAAAAGTGAAGTGAATGAGTTGAACGATGATTCAAATTATTCGCCGGTAGATACGGAGAATAAAAATGATAATAAAGATTCGTCTAATTCAATTGAAAATTCCTCAACTAAAGATTCAACTAAAGCAACTTTGATTATTAAAAAAGACTCTATCCCAGACCATTCTCAAGATTTTAGTTTTGTGGTTAAAGGTGTGTCATCAGAGATAGGGGTTTCAAATTATTTGCTCAATTTTGCTCTTGATGATGAACAAGCAAGTGCGACACCGAATACAAAAGTTCTACAATTAATTCCAGGCACTTATTCTATATCAGAAACTAAAGTAGCTGGCTGGGATACTTCTTGGTCATGTGCTCCTGGAATAGAAGGGGGAGTAGACACTGGGTCTGGAAATACAAAAACTGTTGATATTGGGGCTGGTAAATCTGTGACTTGTGCTTTTGTGAGTGCTAAGGTGGAAAATACAATTTCTTCTCTTTGTCTTCTGCCAACTACATCTCCAATGTTAACTGTTCTTTCACCAAACGGAGGTGAAACTTACACCGCAGGGCAACAGATTACAGTTAAATGGGAAAGTTGTAATATTAATAACCAAGTAGGACTAACCTTATCTGGTTTTCCTGTTCCAAACAGTACTCAGTTTTTTCTAGGGAATTGGGTAGCTAGCTCAGTTGGTAGTCAAACAGTGACAATACCTAGTACAGTACAATCTGGTAAGTATACGATTAATATCAGTACACCACCACACAGCTCTCCTGGTATTGAAGATTGGTCTAATAATTTTTTTACAATCAATTAATCTAAATACCCTTAAAACAAAAAAGCCCCAAATGGGGCTTTTTTATTTCTAAATACGATTTTTTAAGTAGATTTTTTTGAAGCACAAAAGCCGTATTAAAGTCAACACCTTGGAATCACTTTCTTTTTAATTTAACATTTGGGCAGGAGTTTTAAATTTAATACCCATATGCATTCTTTCTTTGTTGTAATGTTCAACAAATTTTAAAACATCAGTTTTAATAAAAATACAAAGTTTATGCTTGGGCATTTCTTCTTGAATTGTTCGATTAAATCGTTCAAGATGTCCATTTTCATTTGGAGATCTTGGATGATTATGTCGATGTTTTGTATTACAACGATCAGTGAAATATTTACCAAACTCAGGACCATTATCAGTTTGTATGCATTTAATCTGAAAAGGAAAATATTCTCTAACTTTTTTTAAAAATCTAAGCGTAGAGTGTGTGTTGGATTTTTTTGAAACCATAGCATATGCATATCTAGAATACACATCAATAGCCGTATACACATAGGATCTTTTTTTGTATTTATCTACAAAATGAATTGTGTCAAATTCAACCAAATCTCCTTGTTTTGCAATATCAGGACGTATTGGGTAAATCCTTCGTTTTTTCCATGGACTTCTTTTCTTAATCATTCCATAGCGATTCAGAACCCTTTTAACTGTTGAAAGTGAAACTTTGATGTTTTCTTTTTTTAAATGTTCATACACAACTTCAGCACATCTTTTTGTTTTATTTCTAATTTCAATAATTCTCCCTTCAATTTCTCGAGGTATTCTGTTTGGTGAAGTGTGCGGTCTTGAACTTCGAGTAGGTAGTGTTTGCTCATGCCATGCTTCATTTTTTCTTTTATTCCATTTTACAATAGTACTTTGAGCATATCCTAAATATCTTGATACTTCTCTTGTACTTTTACCATCTTTTAACATCCGTATTGCTTGTATACGGATTTTTCCTATATGTTCGTTTGTTGTA
>CAYLLX010000027.1:0-8689 GCA_964384975.1 uncultured Candidatus Saccharibacteria bacterium | reverse complement strand
AACACGTCCTCCACGCAACATAACCACTGAGTGCTCTTGCAAATTGTGTCCTTCTCCCGGAATATATGCAGTAACTTCCATACCATTAGTTAAACGCACTCTTGCTATCTTTCTCAAAGCTGAGTTTGGCTTCTTTGGAGTAGTTGTAGTTACTTTTGTACAAACACCTCTTTTAAAAGGTGCAGGATAAAAAACAGGTTTGTTTTTTAAAGTATTAAAACCACGAGCCAAAGCAACAGCTTTTGACTTTTTAGTAATTTTGGTTCTGTTCTTTTTAACTAATTGATTGATTGTTGGCATATTTAATAAAACTAAAATAAAAGAGTCTCAAAAGACTCGTTTATTAATATACTACAAGTCTTTTAAAAATGCAATAGTCTAAACTTACTTAACGTTAAAAACTTTATTTAATGTTCCATGTACGACTTCAAAATGATCAGAAGTGTAAATCAAAGAATACGTACCATCATTGTTCTTTTTGTCTATTTTTGCATAATATTTACCGTTTGGAACGATCAAATGATACCTTCCCATGATGTCTGTGACCTTGTGAGCTATCTCAACATTTGTTAAAACAGAATAAACTTTAACCAGAGCAAAAGAAAGAGGTGACCCATCTTTGTCCACAGCCCTACCTTGTGCCTTGAGCTTGAATCGCATTTTACGAACAACAAACATAACGATGTAAAAACCAAAAATTAAGAAATTATAAAGCTCCGGAGAGAAAACCAAAGCGAGAAAAGCAATACTAAAACCAAAAATCAAAAAGTAATTTGAAAATCGAGAAATCCAAAGTTCTTTTTTGGAATAAAATTTAAATAATTGTTTTTTATTTTTTGCAAATTCATTCCAGTCGAAATTCTCGGGGTCCATAGGTATATTGTTTGTTATAATCTCCCCTTCGGCTATGTTTCTATAATCACCAAAATACAAATCACGATAAAATTCATCGCTAAATTTTTTGGACAATTTACTAGACGGGAAAAGATAATTGGTTTTTTTAGGGACCATTTTATAAACACCAGCAGGAACAAAGAATCCATACCTGCCGTCTATGTCTGTTATACAAGAAGCCACCTCTTCTCCTTTTAGATCCACAAGAGAAACATAAACAGGATCGAGAGGTTGTTTGGTTATCGAGTCATACACAGTCCCCCAAGGTTTTATTTTTTTCCTTATACCTAGTAAACTCAAAATCAAAGACCAAAGACGTACAGGTATCAAAATAAGTTCTGGAGTTGCTAGCGGATTTAAAAATAAAGCACTACCGACAGACACCCCGGCTCCTGCGACAGCAGATACTGCTGTTGTTGTTTTAAGACTTGTATCTATCGCTTCCAAGACGGGAGGTTCAAAAGTTTTTTCTAAAAATTGTTTTACGGGCGCATGAGCACTGTTTATCAAAACACTTGTATTTTGAGCAATATTATTTATAGCCTGAGTAGTATTACTAAAAACATCAACAACTGCATTGCTGACAGAATTCACTGTATTACTCACAGAATCAGAAATATTATTTACAGTATTTTGTACACTCTCCACAACATTCTCAATAGATTGAGGTATATCTAAAACAGGTGCAGGTTCGGGTGGTGTTGGCTCTGGGACAGGAGGTACGGGTTCTGGTACGGGTTCTGGTACAGGTTCGGGTACTGGCACAGGTTCAGGTGCTGGTGGTGCTGGTTCGGGTACAGGAGGAGGGGTAGGTTCTGGAGTTGGAGGTGGGGTTGGAGGAGCTGGGGGTGGTGTAGGGGTTGGAGCAGGTGGTGTTGGAGTTGGGGACGGTGATGGATTACCTCCTCCCCCGCCTCCACCAGGACTCGGAGGGGGTGCAGGTGGACGCCAATCAGTTTTTACACAAGTATTTGCTCCAGGACAAAGAAAACGCATCCAGCCGTAATTCTGAGACCAAGCCCAACCAGAGAATTCTCCAGTAGAATTATTTATTGTTACCCCTCCATTTGTCGGATTAAAATTAATCCAACCAGCATTCTGCCCCCAAGCATAGCCAGACAAAACACCTAAGGTTGTATTGAAAACTCCCCCATTTGTTGGATTAAGATTTATCCAACCGAGATCTTCTCCCCAAATATATCCGGTAATATTTGTATCACTAACGATAACATTGCCTCCATTTGTGGTTTTCCAAAAAATCCTAGATCCCGTACTACAAGATACATCATAACAAACATACGAAGCATAACTACTCGCATCAATATTTGCATAAGTTTTCTCAGGAGAAAAAAAGAAAAAAGAAAATAAAAAAATAATAGTAAAAAAAACAAAAGAATCTATTTTTAGAAAATTATTTTTCTGAAGAGAAATCATTCTTTAATTATATAAAAAAAACTCTTAAATAGAAAGACTTGTCAATATACCAAACAAAGAAGAAAGCACTGGGAATAAAACCCTACTAGAAAAAAAGAAAATAAAAATTATAAGAAAAATAAAAGAATATTGCTCTATCATATTTACAATAGGTCTGAAAAATCTAGGCAATAAAGGGAAAAGTATTTTCGAGCCGTCTAGGGGCGGTATCGGTACAAGGTTAAAAATACCTAAAGCCAAATTTATGGTGACTATGTATTTTGTAATATTATAAAATTCTTCCGTTGCAAAAATACCCGAATCAACACTGAGACCTATTCTGATAACAATACTAAAAATAATAGCAATCAAAAAATTCGCACAAACTCCCGCTCCCGCTACCGCTATCTCTCCCCACTTTCTATTTCTCAAATTGTACGGATTATAAGGAACTGGCTTTGCCCAGCCGATAACAAAACCTGTACTAAAATACAGCAAAGCTGGCAAAATCACCGAACCAAAAGGATCTAAATGTTTTGTTGGGTTCAAAGTGAGCCTCCCCGCGAAGCGCGCAGTCTTGTCACCGAAATATTCCGCAGTGAAACCGTGTGACACTTCGTGTATAACTACAGACATTATTAAAATTGCTATAAAAAATATTCCTTCCATATTAAATAAATTAAAGCTTGCAAAAGCTATATTTATATGATACCATAAAAACCATATGGCAAAAGTATGTGCAATAACAAAAAAGACTTCAGTCGTAGGAGGCGGGTATTCTAACAGAACTCGTGCTACTAAATTCAACCCTACAGGCAAGAAGAGAAAATACCAAAACCTTCAAAAGAAAAGGGTTTTTGTACCTGAATTAAACAAAACTGTAAATATCGAAGTTTCAACAAGAGGACTAAAAACAATAAAGAAAAACGGTGCTTACTCTACTCTCCTAAAAGCTGGATTGATAAAATCAAAATAAATACAACAAAAAATCCCCATACGGGGATTTTTTGTTGTATTTTATATACTTATACAATGAATTATAATCAAAGTATAGTTTTTCTTGCAAAAAACTTGACTTAAGTCCAGTTTTTTGCAAGAATATTGGTATGTATCAAAGAATTATTAAAAAATCTATAGAAAAAAGGCTATTTCAAGGCAAAGTTATTATACTTTATGGACCTAGAAGAGTAGGAAAAACAACTCTTGTAAAAGAGATTTTGGATGAATTTAAAGGTGAAAAATTATATATCGCTTGTGATATTCCTTCTAGACGAGAATTAGTTTCTGTTCCAGAACCTACTATTTTAAAACAAAACTTCGGTAACGCAAAACTAGTAATTATCGATGAAGCACAGTTAATTGAAAATATTGGTGTTATTTTAAAAGTCTTTGTGGATACTTATCCAGAAATACAAATAATTGCCACAGGCTCATCATCATTTGATTTAGCAAATAAAATTCGTGAACCCCTAACAGGTAGAGCATATGAGTATATGCTCTACCCTCTTTCCTGCGAAGAAATATCCTTAAACGATAATTTTGCTCAATCTGACCAAGAGCAATTTCGCATGAGATTCGGCTGGTATCCTGGTATGCCACTTGATATACACGAAGCAACAAACTATCTTGAAATTCTACAACAAAATACTTTTTACAAAGATATTTTAACATTTGAAAATATTAAAAAACCAAAAATTTTACAAGATTTACTAATACAGTTAGCTTTTCGTATTGGAAGTGTTATCACCATACAAAGTTTGGCAAATGAAATAAAAACAACTGCTAAGACTATAGAACGTTATATTGATATTTTAGAAAAAATGTTTGTAATCACACGTCTGTACGCCTATTCTCGTAATCCTTCTAACGAAAGGAAAAAAGGGTTAAAAATATATTTTACCGATATTGGCCTACGCAACAGCCTAATTAAAGATCATAAAGAATTACGTTTTCGAAATGACATCGGAGCTTTATTTGAAAATTATTTTATTATGGAACGTATTAAATATCTCGCTAACCATGAAACATATGTAAATAAATATTTCTGGCAAAACTACAGACAAGAAGAAGTTGATTATCTAGAAGAATCAAATGGAAAAATCGAAGCTTATGAATGTAAATTCACTGAAAGAAAATCTAAATCACTCATTATATTCCAAAACGAATACAAAGATTCCACAACGCACATCGTAAGTAAAAATAATTATATTAAATATATCATCAATACATAGGAAATTCCTATGTATTGATAAGACTAAAAACAATAAAGAAAAACGGAGCTTACTCTACCCTCCTAAAAGGAGGATTGATAAAATCAAAATAAATACTAAAATAAAAATCCCCGTATGGGGATTTTTGTTATTTTATTTTATGTTCTTAATACTATCCTTTGAATATTATTTAGTATCTTAAATACTTTAATATCTTGCACCAAGTATTTTCATTTTTTGATGAAGTTTCTGCATACATAACACTATTTTAAACCTTAATCTAAAATATTCCGTATGTATGGATACTGGTTTCGGCAGTCAGCAACCTTAATCACTAACATATTCACCTAATACCATTTACACTTTATCACATTCTAAAAAAAATTATAAGTTCAAAATTCAAAGGTCAAAAAGTTTTAATTTACAAAATCCTAAACCCTAAGACTTGCGGGAGACAAAGACAAAGCGATCGCTCGGAAGCCACTTGCTGACGAGGTCGCCATCGTAGTGGAGCCACTCCACGCCATCGTCATCACGATCCACACTGAACAACCCCGGACTACCGCCAGAGCCATTAACAGAATCCATTGCGATACGTAAATATTCATCACTTGGTTGGTCTCTATAAGCAAGACGAAGTTCAGGGCCGACTTGGGGTGGGCAAAGCTCTAATCCAAGCTCTTTTGCTTTATCATATATTTGTTGCAATGTAGCACCATTTGGAAAACCAAGTTGTTCTACGGAGAAAGAGACAACGTTTAATTTCTCTTTTTTATCAAGAGTTTTCATTTTATTTAACATAAACTCCGCCTCGCTATATATTTGCATACCGCCTGTCACAATTTCATTTTTGTATTGCTCTCCTGTTTTTGGATTTAATTCTAATTCTCTTCTGAGTATCTTTTTGTTTGGAAATTCTTCGTAAAGATAAGTTATGTTTTTTGAAAGTTTATTATGTACTTCAGGGTTCCATTCGCCTATATACGCTTTTGTATTTTCATTTACCTCATCCAAACCATATGCAATTTCTTCTTGTTTACAATCAAAAACTACTGGAGCGTCTTGTAAAACCTCTCTTTTATCTCGAAGTTCTTTGACACGAGGATCTTTGTCGTAACCAAAACTTTGTATTGTAGAATTAATTTCATATAAAAATACAAGTTCTTCTCTGGAGAGATTTGGATTTAGATATATTTTTTCTTTTGTTTCTGGGTTTACTTTAAAAGCTTTATTGTAAATACTCGTCATCATACGCATATCACTATCCGCTTTTTCATATTTTTCTGCTCCTGGTAAATCTTTGTATTTTTCTTTTGCTGTTTCTACGAGCTCTGGTTCGAGTTCTTGCCTCGGATTTACTCCTCGTATTTCAGCCACAGAATCATTTGCCATACGGATGGCAATGCGAGGCTCTGTCGGCTCGCCTGTTTTATTTAAAGTATAGTATACATAGAAATCACCCTGCTCAAGTTGCCCTTTAGCCGAACCTTCAGCTGTACACCAGCCTGTGCCTTTACCTTTTAATCCTTTTTCTAAAATTCTATAATTTGAATCTTTGGGATATTTTATCCATTCTCCTTTTAAGGATTCTCGACTCATAGATCCAGCTGCTTCGACTTGAGCAAAAGCGTAAATTTTTGCGAAATCTTTACCTTCGAGACGTTTCAAAAGTTCCTGTTCGAGTTTTTCTCTGCGAGTATCATCAAGTGGAACATCTTTTACATATTCTGTTTTAATCTTTTCTTTTTCTTTTTTTGCTTCTTCTTTATCCTTTCCGCTTTTTGATATTTCTTCAATTTCTAGTTGCTTATTAATAGCTGTATACACAAAAGCTAAAGCTTCGGCATTCATTTCAGGAAATGGAGCTATTGTGTCCTGAGTACGTTTTGCATATATTGCATTATCACGATTAAATTGCCCCATAGTTTTAAGGGAACGAAAAACAAAATACCTAAACCAAACAGGATACTCTGCATCATTTGCATTAAAATAGTTGAACCAAGAATTCAAAGTTTCTTTTTGAATTTCGTGTTTTTCAATAATAGATTTTTTGTATTTTTCTAATAGCTCACTATCTTTTGCTTCAAGTTCTTGAACTTGATTTGTTTGCCCTCTTTCTATTGCGATTTTCTTTTCTGACTCGTATAAAGAACGAGCGAGTTTAGCAAGGACTACCTCGTCTTTAATATCAAGAACAAAATCTTTCATTATCATACTTTCAAGTCTTTCTCCGCCTGTTAAATCTCCCTTGCCTTCAGGATCTCTATATATTACTTTTTCTAATCTTTCCATATACGCACCAATACGAGCATCTTTTTTTTGAGGTACTTTTTCAACTTTTTCTTTTTCAGATATAGCTCTTTCCACTTCTTTTGAAGTGTTTAAATCATTATATTTTTCAGCGAGAAAATTGTTTTGTGGTGGTTTTTCCATATCTTTATATTACAATATTTTTGAGGTTTTTACAATATTTTCAAACTCATCAAAACACCCGTAGGTATTACCTACGGGTGTTTTGATTTTAATATGTTTTAATATTTTTATTTAGCTGGGACAAAGGTCAAAGCTGTACCTTTTTTGTCTCCCCTACCTGTACGACCGATACGATGCACATAGGTGTCATAATTTTGAGGGATGTCGTAGTTTATAACATGAGAAACGTCCGGTATATCGAGTCCACGAGCTGCGACGTCTGTCGCTATTAGGATATTTATTTTATCATTTTTAAATAAATCCAAAGTGCGTATTCTCTCACGACTTCTTTTGTCTCCGTGAATACAACCGACTTTAAATCCACATTTATTTAATTCTTTATTCAAATCATCTACAGCACTTTTCATCTCACGGAAAATCAAAACTTTCAAAGAATCATCTTGTTTCAAAATCTCTACCAATTGATCTATTTTTGATTCTCTGTTGATAACACGCACGACGTCTTGGTCTACGTTTTTAGAAGTCTCTCCTGAAATAACAGAAATGAATTTCGGATCTTTCAAAAAAGAAGAAGTTAGAGTTTTTATTTCTGGAGAAAGAGTCGCAGAGAAGAACAGTGTTTGTTTTTCTTTTGCCATCTTGCCGAGAATAAAAACCATATCATCGCGGAATCCCATATCGAGCATTCTGTCTGCTTCGTCGAGCACTACGTATTTATAAGGAGAAAGGTCTAAAACTTTTCTATTTATAAGATCAGTAACTCTACCAGGGGTTCCAATAACAAAAGAAACTCCACGTTTTATTTCATTGATTTGTTTGTTGATAGGCATACCTCCAACAACACAAACTCCAAAGAGTTTTGAACCGAAAGCAAATAAACGTAAATCTTCTTCTATCTGCATAGCGAGTTCGCGAGTCGGTGCGAGGATCAGCACTTTTTCTTCTTTATTTTTCATAACTTTATCCAACAAAGGAAGGAGGAAAGCAGCTGTTTTACCTGTACCTGTATTTGCCAAACCAAAAACGTCTTTACCTTCTAATACTAGAGGTATCGCTTGGTCTTGGATCGGACGAGGAGCACCAAAACCCCTAGAAGCAATATTTTTTTGTAATTGTGCATCAAAAGGAAAATCGGCAAAAGTATGTTTGTGCTCATACGGTTTTTCGACTACTTTTACTGCTTTTTTTATAAAACGAGAAAAGTCGATCCTCTCGCCTTGAAATCTACCCCCTCTTTTAGGAGCAGACTTAAACCTAGAAGCCCCTTTAAAGGGTGCTTTTGCTCCTCTAAAACCTGAAGGTCTTGAAGAGCTATTTTTACTAAAGCCTCCTGTAGTTTTTTTGAAACTAGAAGAAGGAGCGGCAAAAGCTTTTGGCTTTGACGCAAAACTGCGTTGTTTATTTATCATATAATTTTTGTGTATGGCATCAACGAAACGACACAAAAGTCATATTGATAACCACAAGTCAGTCTCGTTAAAATAATAGATTGAGAATGATATATAAAGTATAGCATTCTTTAATAAAAAAGTCAATAAAGCAAGGTTTTTTGTTTTGATATACTATAGATATGCAAAACAAACATGTAGATATAGAATATTTAAATTTACTCAAATATCTGATCGAAAATGGTGAAGAAAAGGGTGACCGTACAGGCACAGGTACAAAAAGTATTTTTGGTTACCAAATGCGTTTTGACTTACAAGCGGGCTTCCCTCTTTTAACAACTAAAAAAGTCC
>CAYLLX010000026.1:0-9116 GCA_964384975.1 uncultured Candidatus Saccharibacteria bacterium | reverse complement strand
CCAAATCAAACTGAATAATTCATTAATACTAAGTTTTGCAAAAATAAGCATCCCTATAGAATCTTGCCTACTTAAAATATTAATTTTTTTTATTTTCCTTAAAACACTTTTCAGCGGGGCAAAAAAACGATCCTCTGAAAAAGTAAGATTAAAAAATAAAAAATTTGCCAATTTGCTGTATATTTTTAAATGAAAACCAGCTTTGTAAAAAACATTACGCAATTCGGGTGTTGAAGTAAGAATCAAATGATCAGCTGAAACAGAAGCTTTGATTAACGAAAAAGAAGTTCTTGTTTCCATAATTTTAATCCAGCTTCACACTCGTGAATTTCCCGTCCTTGGCGGTTAATAAACTGGTTCAAAAATCTTAATATATTATAACATAAAAATAACAAAAAGCAATATTAGATTTTGTTTTTTAATATTTTTATTTCATCTCTCAAAATAGCTGCTGTTTCAAAATCTAGGGCTTTTACTGCCTGAGACATCTGGCTTTCTTTTAATTTGATTAACTTACTAGGATTTTTAGCAAATAATTTTGCATCTAGGGCAAGCTCTAAGCGTACTGTTTTATCATGTAAGCTGTCTAATTCTTCTGTTATGTCTTGGATTTTCTTTATAATAGTTTTTGGAGTTATTTTATGTTTTTTATTGTATTCGATTTGTATTTTTCTTCTTCTATTTGTTTCATCTATCGCTCTTTGCATTGAACCTGTTGTATTGTCTGCATAAAGAATAACTCGACCATCGACATTTCTCGCAGCACGTCCGATAATCTGTATCAGAGAAACTTCACTACGCAAAAATCCTTCTTTGTCTGCATCCAAAATACCAATCATAGAAACTTCAGGCAAATCAAGCCCTTCTCTCAATAAATTAACCCCTACCAAAACATCAAAAACTCCTTTTCTAAACTCAGTCAAAATCTTTATTCTCTCTATTGTCTTTATGTCACTATGCAAATATTCAGATTTAATATTTTTTTCTTTTAAATATGCCGATAAATCTTCAGCCATTTTTTTAGTCAAAGTCGTCGCGATAACCCTACCTCCTCCGTTTTTTTTATTTTTTATTTCTTCTATTGCTTGAGATATAAAATCTTGAACTTGCCCCGGATATGTTTTCTCTTTTTTATTTTTAGGCAAAACGGCTGTAACCGGTTTTATTTCTAAAACAGGATCTATAAGTCCCGTCGGTCGGATTATTTGTTCTACTATTTGTTTGCTTTCAGTTCTTTCTTTTTCTGAAGGTGTAGCTGAAACATAAACAACTTGCCCTATTCTTTTTTCAAATTCATCAAAACGCAAAGGCCTGTTGTCTTTGGCTGAAGGCAATCTAAAACCGTGTTCTACTAAAGTATTTTTTCTAGAAGCGTCTCCTGCATGCATACCGCCTATCTGAGGCAAGGTCACATGTGACTCGTCTATTACCGTCAAAAAGTCTGGGTTACCGTTTTTATCTTTTGGAAAATATGACAAAAGAGTCTCGGGCGCTTCTCCTTCTTTTTTAAAAGACAAATGCCTAGAATAGTTCTCGACACCGTTACAATACCCTACTTCTTTAAGCATCGCTAGGTCATAATTTGTGCGTCTTTTGAGTCTTTCTGCTTCTAATATTTTTCCTTCTTTGTCAAATTTATTTAATTGTTTTTTTAATTCTTCTTTTATGTTTTTTATTGCTTTATTTAGCTTATCTTTATTTGTGATAAAATGCTTTGCTGGAAAAAGAAAAACACTTTCTTCTTCTTTTAAGATAGCTGAAGACACAGGATCTATTTTTAAAATGCTAACAACACAAGAATTAGAAGAATTTCGAGCGTCTGGCTGACCCTTATCCTCGGACCGAGAAATTTTTTTAATTCTTGTGTTGTTTTTTTCAGATATATCTATTTCAACACTATACATAAAATTCTCTGACACAGGCATTATTTCTATTTTATTTCCCAAAACTCTAAAAGTCCCCGGAGTAAGATCTGCATTTGTCCTCTCAAAATGCATACCCACAAGTCTTTTCATCAAAGAACTTCTGTCTACTATTTCACCTAATTTTATTTCAAGATTTTCTTCTTTATATTCTTCGGGACTACCCAAACCGTAAATACAAGAAACAGAAGCGACGATTATCACGTCCTCTCTAGAGAGCAGGGCTTGAGTCGTAGCGTGACGCAAACGGTCTATCTCTTTGTTTATTTGAGCATCTTTTTCTATATATGTATCAGTGGTCGGCATATAGGCTTCTGGTTGATAGTAGTCATAATAAGAAACAAAATAATGCACAGCATTCTCAGGAAAAAAAGCTTTATACTCTTGAGCGAGCTGAGCTGCGAGAGTTTTATTGTGTGCTATTATGAGAGTCGGTTTACCTATTTTTTCTATAACATTTGCAATGGTAAAAGTTTTACCAGAACCCGTAACTCCGAGCAGAGTTTGCTTGTCGAGTTTTTTATTTAAACCATTTACCAATTTTGAAATAGCTTCTGGCTGATCACCAGCAGGGTCAAAAGGACTTTTAATTTTAAATTTATTTTGCATTTTTTATTCCAAAGATTCTTTTGTTAAATACTTATCAAGAAATTCTTTTTTAAATTCATAGAAATTATCATTTAAAATACTATCTCTTATTTTGTTTACCAAATTCACAATAAAAAAAAGATTGTGTGTCGAGGCTAAGGTTCCCGCAAGCATTTCTTTTCCATGAAAAAGATGTGCTATATAAGCTCTTGTATAATTCTTGCAAGAATAACATTCACAACCGGCTTCTATAGGTGAAAAATCATTTCTGTATTTTGTATTTGTAATACTTATTTTACCATTTTTTGTATAAATCGTACCGTTACGCCCAAGCCTTGTAGGTAAAACACAATCAAAAAAATCAACTCCGTTTTCAATACCCATAAAAAGATCCTCAGGTTCTCCAATACCTAAAAGATGTCTAGGTTTTTCTTCTGGCAATATTTCATTCACCCATTTTACAGCCGTAGACATATCTTCTTTTGCAAAAGATCCTCCAATACCAAAACCATCAAAACCCACCCCTCCCTCTACCCTCCCCAAAAGAGAGGGAACTTGCATCTCAGCAATAATTTTTGCAGACTTTTTTCGCAAAACTTCTTCTCTACCACCCTGTACAATACCAAATAATGCCTGAGCTTCAGACGAGGAGTCTTTTTGGGGCAACAAAGCTTCAGATGAGTGCATGAAGGGCACTGAGGAGTCTTTTTGGGGTCTCTCGCAGGCTGACGAGCCGAGAGTGAGCGCTGAGCCAGCAGGCTCAGACAGCGACCCCAAAACAGACTCCTCTGCGCCCTTCTTTAGATTTTCCAACCTTACATGCTCTGTTAAACACCTCTTTGCCCAAGAATGAGTTCTCTCTAAGGCTTCTTCTTGATACTTAAAATCTTCTGCAGGAGAAGTACATTCATCAAAAGCAAAAATAATATCTGCCCCGAGATTGTGTTGTATCTGGATAGATTTTTCAGGAGTAATATAATGCAAAGATCCGTCGAGATGCGACTTGAAAGAAACTCCATCTTGTCCTATTTTTGCAAGACGCGGAGCGAGAGGATCGTCAAAACGCTCAGGTATCATAAGAGACGGATCAGTAATACGCACAACTTTTGAAATCTCTTTTCCAAAAGCTGCACCCAAAGAAAAAACTTGAAACCCTCCCGAGTCTGTCATAGTGGGACCTTTCCAATTCATAAATTTCCCGATACCTCCTGCTTCTCGCACTATTTCATCTCCTGGTTGCAAATACAAATGATAAGTATTACCCAAAACAACTTGAGTACCAGCTTCTTTTATTTTCTCTGGATCCAAAGATTTCACTGTTGCCTTTGTGCCCACAGCCACAAAAGTCGGAGTTTTTATAACACCATGCGGAGTTTCAAAAGTACCCACCCTACCCAAAGTGCCAGATAATTTTTTTTCAATTTTAAAGACAAAAGACATAACTATAAAGCAACTTGCACAAATCTCAATTCATGCATATTTACAGGGCTTGTAAATAAAACTTTCTGAAAAGCATCTCTTTCAGAAGAAATAACTTTTTCAAATTTAGCTAAAACATAATTATCACCCAAAGACCAATAAATCAAAGAATCTTCTTTTACAGACAAATCCCTCGGCAATACGGCTTCAAAGTTCCCTCCTCCTCTACCAACTAAATCAATATGTAAATTATCAGGCATCAGCAAAACATTGCTGGCTTCTTTTGCGCTAGAAAAAAGGACTATGCGAGAAGATTTATCAAAAACTTCTGAAACTCTACCCAAAGGCACATCGCCCAAAGCAAAAACCAAATCCCCAACCTCAACACCGTCTTTAGTCCCGACATCCAAAGTCAAAGAATCATAAATATTTTTATTTGGTTTTGACAAAACATAAGCTAGTAGAAAATTTTTATCTTCTTTTTTTCTATTTAAAATATTTTTTAAATCTTCATTTTCTTTTAGTAAAGTATTGTAATCGAGCAATTTCAAGCTATTTACAAAAATTTCATTTTTTAATTTTATATTTTCATTGTATAAAGTTTTTTTAGAAGAAAAAACATAACCCGTATCACTAATCTTTTCTTTTGCATTTTTATTTAAAAGATAAAAAGGTGAAGCGACAAAATTCGCAACTCTCCCTAAAACAGAAAAAACAGGTCTTTGAAAGACAATTAACAATACTAATAAAATAAAGATTGTAAAAATCTTTATATATTTTTTTCTTTTCTTTTGTTGGTCCAATAAATAACTCATTCTTTGTTTGTAATAAGTATTTCTTGATAAGAATCTATATCATCTAAAATAATACCTGTCCCTCGAGCCACCGCTCCCAAAGGATCATCTACCAAATTCACAGGTATTTTTAATTCACTATGTAATAATATATCCAAGCCCAAAAGTAACGCTCCTCCTCCAGAGAGGGTAATACCGTTACGCATTATGTCTGACAAAAGCTCTGGTGGAGTAGACTCTAAAACATCTTTGACTCCGTCCACAAGCTCTCGTATAGACAAAGCGATAGCTTCACGAATATCAGAATCAGTAACGACGACTTCTCTAGGCAAGCCAGTCAAAAGATCTCTACCTCTAACTTGAGTTTCCATATAATCAGTAGAAACCACAGAAGCAATAGCCATTTTGATAGACTCAGCAGTTTTTTCTCCGATAAGTATTTTAAACTCATCTCTCATATAAGCCATGATGTCATTGTTTAATCTATCTCCTGCTATTTTTATATTTTTTGATTTTACAATACCTCCCAAAGACATTATAGCCACATCAGTCGTACCTCCCCCGATATCTATAATCATAGAACCACTAGCTTCTTTTATCGGCATATTTACTCCGATAGCCGCAACCATAGGTTCTTCGACGAGATACACTTCTCTCGCCCCTGCTGAAATAGCTGCATCATACACAGCTCTCGTTTCAACATTGGTAATACCAGAAGGTACTCCGACGACAACTCTCGGACGAGCCCATTTTTTGGAAATACTATCAGCTTTATTTATCAAATAAGAAAGCATTTCTTCGGTCACTTCAAAATCAGAAATAACTCCATCCACCAAAGGTCGCACTGCTTTTATGTGTCCAGGAGTTCTACCTAGCATGTCTTTTGCTTTTTGTCCGACTGCGAGTATTTGATTTGTTTTTTGATTAACTGCCACAACAGAAGGCTCGTTGATTACGATACCGTGCCCCTTTAAATACACCAAAGTATTTGCTGTACCGAGGTCTATACCTATATCATTGGAAATCAATTTGTAAAAATTTTTAAACATTTTATTTAATAGACAATAAATTCAATAATTCATCCAAAGGAACGACACTACCTTTTTCTTCAGTTCTTTTTTTCAACTCTACTCCCGACTCTTTCATGCTTCTCTCAGACACAACGACACGATAAGGTATCCCTATAAGATCAGAATCAGCAAATTTCTCCCCAGCAGACAAGCCCTCTCGATCATCAAATAAAACTTCTATATTGTTTTTTGTAAGTTTTTCGTAAACGAAGTCAGCTTCTTTTCTAACATTTTCATTTTCTCCCAACACAAGCAAATGCACTTTAAAAGGAGCAACATTCTCCGGCCAGATAATACCTTTGTCGTCAGAAAATATTTCAGTCAAAACACCCATTATCCTACTAATACCAATACCATAACATCCACCAATAATAGATTTTCTATTACCTTCTTCGTCTGTATAATACACATCCAAAGCATCGGTATATTTACTTTCAAGAGGAAAAATATTACCCACTTCTATTGCTCTTTTTTCAACTAATTTATTTTTATCCAAACCAAGCTTTAATAAATTTTCATCTGTATAGATTTCTTTGTTGACTGCGATATTTTTTTCTTCATCTAGATATATTGTATCTTCTCCAATAGAAGAAAGTGTTTGAAATTCATCAGAAAACTTTTTTGTAAAAATACCTCCATCTGCATAAGTCCTATAAGTCAAATGTCCAAGACCAAGACGCTTGTATACTTGCATATAAGCACTTGCAACTTTTTCATAAATTGCATTATGCTCTTCTTCATTTCTAGCAAAAGAATACATATCTTTCATCAAAAACTCTCTTCCACGCAAAAGACCACTTTTAGCCCTCAACTCATTTCTAAATTTAGTTTGAATTTGATAAATAGAAACTGGTAAATCTCGATAAGAAGAAACGTATTGAGACAATACATCCACAACAGGCTCCTCGTGAGTAAGACCAACACCGAGCTCTTCTCCATTTTTCAATTTTGTTTTAAACCAATTATCTACCTTGTCATCGCTCCACCTGTCTGTCTTTTCCCAAATATCACGAGGTTGCAATGTAGTCATAGCGACTTCTTGCCCATCTACTTTGTTCATCTCCTCTCTGACTATATTTTTTATCTTTTCTATCACCCTCAAACCCAAAGGCAAATAAGCATAAACCCCTGCCATCTCTTTATGAATAAAGCCTGCACGGGTTAAAAACTCTGCATTTTTAGATACTTCATCCGCCGGTGCCTCTTTTCTTGTTTTTGTAAAAAGTTTAGATTGTCTCATATATAGACATATTACTTTAAAAAGACCTTTTGGTCAAAGTATTCTAACAGTTGCAAAAAAACAAAGTTTCTGCTATTATAAAACATATGCAAAAAACAGAAAATACAGATATTTTAATAGAGCAAATGTTTGAAGCAGGAGCTCATTATGGTTACTCAAAAAGTAGAAGACACCCTTCTGTCTCTTCTTTTATTTACACAACAAAAAACAGAATAGACATAATAGACCTTGAAAAAACAAAGGCTCTTTTGGATGAAGCTAAAGCTTTCGTTAAAGAGTTGGGTGCTAAAAGAAAAACTATCGTTTTTGTAGGCACAAAACCAGAAGCGAGAGAAATAATCCAAAAAACAGCAGAATCTCTAAATATGCCTTATGTTATCGAAAGATGGATCGGAGGTACTTTTAGTAATTTCGTAGAAATCAAAAAAAGAATCGTAGAACTTGAAAACTACCGCAAAGATAGCTCTTTGGGTAATCTAGAAAAATACACTAAAAAAGAAAGAGCTGTTCTAGCAAAGAAAATGGAAAGACTTTCAAAATACTACTCTGGTCTTATTGATCTTACAAAAATCCCAGACGCTATTTTTGTAGTAGATGCTAAAAACGAAGAAATAGCTGTTACTGAAGCCTTGAAATCAGGCGTAAAAGTTGTATCTTTGGTTAACTCAGACTCAAATATCAAAACTATCGACTACCCTATCGTTGGAAACGACGCATCTTTGACTTCAATCAAATTCTTTACAGAAGCTCTAGCGGGTGCTTACAAAGAAGGACAAAATTCTACTCCAGAAAAAGAAGCTTAGTTTTAGTTTTTAAGTTTTTATTAAAAGCAATTTATTAGTACTTATAAAGTAAATATTTTATGTCAACAACAATAACAACAGAACTTATCAAAGAATTAAGAGACTCTACAGGCATCTCTGTAATGCAATGTAAAAGAGCATTAGAAGAAGCAGAGGGTGATATGGAAAAAGCGTTAGCAATACTTAAAAAAACAAGTTCTGATATAGCACTTAAAAAAGCAGACCGTGAAGCCAATGACGGTGCTGTTGTTGTTAAATCAAATAATGAAAAAACTATCTTGCTTGCTTTGCACTGTGAGACAGATTTCGTTTCTAAAAATGAAGATTTTCAAAAACTATTAAATACTTTGGCTGATAAAGCTCTAACAGAAGGTGCAGAAAATGCAAAAAATAGTGCAAAAGATTTGATAGATCCTATCGTTCAAAAAACAGGTGAAAATATCCAAATCGGTGATATTTATGAAATAACAGGTGAATCTGTGGGCAACTATGTACACAACGGCAAATCTGCTGTTGTAGTAAGTCTTACAGGAGGTGACGCTGACCTCGCAAAAGATATCGCTATGCATATCGCAGCGATGAAACCTGAATACATAACAGAAGCTGAAATCGGTGAAGAAATAAAAAACACAATGAAAGAAATTTTTGAAAAAGAAGTAGCAAGTATCGACAAACCAGAAGACATAAAAGCTAAAATGCTCGAAGGAAAGATGAATACTTATTTCAAAGAAAAGACTCTCCTTTCTCAACCTTTCATAAAAAATGGTGACGAAACTATCTCTGTATTACTCGAAAGAAACAAAGCTCAAATCAAAGAAGTAAAACGTTATTCTATATAACACAAAATGAAAACTTTATTTATTTTATTTTTTATATCTCTCGTAGCTATTGCTTTTATTATCGGCAGAAGATTGTTTCTACTTAGAAAAGAGCAAAAAGAGATTGGGGATGTAGAGATAGAATACAATGAATATCTTTTTGAAATTCCAAACATAAATACTTTAAAAGGCTTGGCTATCATCAGCGCTAAAAAGGCTGGATACTTTATGGCTGTGCTAAGTATCAAATACTATATGAAAAGTTCAAACTTTTTAAAGAAACAAAGTGTTTTGCTTTATAAAAAAATAAAAGAAAAGATAGACAAAAAATCCGACTCCCCTCTCCAAACAGAAAAACCAGCTTCGAATTTCCTAAAAACAGTCAAAGAATACAAGCACAAAATAGATAGGATCAAGCATAAAGTAAAAAGAGAAGAAGGTTTAAAATAATTGCTTTTTAAA
>CAYLLX010000025.1:0-9181 GCA_964384975.1 uncultured Candidatus Saccharibacteria bacterium | reverse complement strand
TGTTTATGTGCCTCTCTCTGAGGAAGCTCAAGCTGAAGCACGTGATCTTATGGCTGCAAATAAAAACCTTTTGAAACCACAAAATGGTGATCCTATAGCAAACCCTCGTATGGATATGGTTCTTGGTGTTTATTGGATGACAAAAGAAGTAGAAGGAGAGTTGGGAGAAGGAAAATATTTCTCAAGTCCAAATACAGCTATCACTGCTTATGAATATGGAATAATATCTTTACGTGCAAAAGTAAAAGTTATGGCTACTGATAAATTTAAATATCAGAAGTTTGAAAATAAAATGTTCGAAACAACTGTTGGTAGAATTTTGTTCAATAGTGTTTTGCCAGAAGATTTTAACTATGTAAATGAAGAAATTAATCAAAAAAGAATGTCTGCTTTGGTGGATGAATTAATTACTCAATACGGTATAGAAATTACTCCAAAAATATTGGATAAAATAAAAGAATTCGGTTTCAAATACGCAACTATTTCAGGTACTACTTGGGGTCTAGATAACGTATCTGTACCTGTAGAGAAAAAAGCATTAATAGCAACAGGTAAAAAATCAGAATCAGAAATTATTTCTCAATGGGAAGATGGTCTTTTGTCTAATGAAGAAAAATATCAAAAGATAGTTGAGATTTGGACTCAAGTGAAAAAAGAATTAGAAAAAGTTTTGCCTCAAACATTGGACAAGAATGGCTCAGCTTATGACTTATTTATTTCAGGAGCTCGTGGTAATATGACTTCTCTTTCACAGATGACAGGTATGAAAGGTCTTATCCAAAACAACCAAGGTAAGATCGTTGAATTTCCTATTATTCCATCTTATCATGAAGGTCTTTCTTCTATTGAGTATTTCGTTACTACACACGGTGCACGTAAAGGTGCTTCTGATACTGCTCTAAACACTGCAAAAGCTGGTTACTTAACAAGAAGACTTGTTGATGTTGCACAAGATGTCGTTGTTACAGAAGAAGATTGTGGTACTAAAGAAGGTAAATTTGTTTCAAAAGAAAATATTTCAGGTATTGAAATACCTCTTTCTAAAAATATACATGGACGTATTTTGGGACAAGATCTTAAGGATGCTAATGGAAAAGTTGTTTATTCTAAAGGTTTTCTTGTTACAAAAGAGGATTCTGTAGCAATAGAAAAAGCAGGATTCACTGAAGTTTTTGTTAGATCTCCTTTGTCTTGTAAAACAGTTCATGGATTGTGCCAAATGTGTTATGGTCTTGATTTGGGTAGAAATCATTTGGTTAAACTTGGAGAGGCTGTCGGTATTATTGCAGCTCAAGCTATCGGTGAACCGGGTACACAGCTTACAATGAGAACTTTCCACGCCGGAGGTGTTGCGGGAACTGATATTACTGCAGGTCTTCCTCGTGTTGAAGAAATTTTTGAAAGAAGGATTCCAAAAAATCCAAGTATTATTTCTCAAACAGATGGAGAAGTTGTTGAAATTGAAATTAAAGAAAACAAAGAGAAGATTATTAAAGTCTTGTCTGATTCTAAGGCTGACGGTAAATCAAATGAAATAGAATACTTAGTTCCTTTCAGAAGAAATCCTTTAGTTCAAAAAGGTGACAGAGTTAAAAAAGGTGAATTACTAACTGATGGTTCTGCGGACATTGCTGAAATATTCAAATATGGAACAAAAGAAATGGCTGAAGAATATATCATCCGTGAGATTAATAAAGTTTATGAATTACAAAGTGCTTCTATTTCTAGAAAACACACAGAAATAATCGTAAGACAAATGTTCTCAAGAAGAAAAATAAAAGATGTGGGTGATAGTAATTTCTCAGCTGGTGATATTGTAGAAAATCTTTCATTGATAGAGGAAAACAAAAGAGTTTCTATTGAGGGTGGAAGAGAAGTAAAAGCTGATATTGTTTCTTTGGGTATTACAGAAGTTTCCTTGAAAACTCAAAGTTGGCTTTCTGCCGCATCTTTCCAAAACACAAATCGTGTTTTGATTGAAAATGCTGTAAAAGGAGGAATAGATTCTTTGAGAGGATTAAAAGAAAACGTGATAATCGGACGATTGATTCCGGTAGGGACTGGTTTCAAAAAGAAAAACTCAATCGAAAATTAGTCAAATAGCCCTTTGGGGCTATTTGACTTAATTATTAGTTAATTTTTGATAATTATTGCATGAGTATTTCTAATAATTTTGGTTCCGCAGTACAAAAAATAAAAGAAGCTTTGCCTGTTGAAGAGGTGGTTTCTTCTTATATTAAATTAGAAAAATCAGGTATAAATTTTAAAGCAAGATGTCCTTTTCATAATGAAAAAACACCTTCTTTTTATGTCTCTCCAAACAGGGGAGGATACTATTGTTTTGGTTGCGGGGAAAAAGGAGATATTTTTACTTTTGTTGAAAAGTTTGAGGGTATTGATTTCAAAGGTGCCTTGAAAATTTTATCTGAAAAATCAGGTATTGTTTTGGATGTTTACAAAAAAGATTCAAAAGAATTAGAAGAGAGAGAAAATCTTTATAAGGTGATGGAAGAAAGTTGTAATTTTTTTGTAAATAATTTAAAACAAAACATAAATGCATTAAATTATATAAAAGAAAGAGGCGTCTTGTCTAAAACTATTGAAGATTTTCGTTTAGGTTTTGCTCTTAATGACTGGCAAACTCTTTTTGATTTCTTGAAAAGAAAAGGATACAAAGAAGACTTGATAGAAAAAGCAGGCTTGATAAAAAAAAGTGAAAAAAGTACAGGGTATTATGATCGTTTTAGGGGTAGAATAATGTTTCCTATTTTTGATTCTAGTGGTAGGGTTATCGCTTTCTCGGGTAGGCTTTTTGGAGAAGATGATAAGTCAGCAAAATATTTAAACAGTCCTGAGACTCCGATTTTTAACAAAGCTTCAGTTCTTTACGGTTTAGATAAAGCAAAAGAGTCTATTAGAAAAAATGGTTTTTCTATTTTAGTAGAAGGGCAATTTGATCTTATTTTGTCTCATCAGTCAGGATTTAAAAATACTATCGCTTCTTCGGGTACAGCTTTTTCGGATTCTGTTTTTTCTAAAGAAAATGCAACTTCAAACTTAGGATTGCTTTTGCGTTTGTCTGAAAATATGGTTTTAGCTTTTGATGCAGATAAAGCAGGTGAAAAAGCGGCTCTTAGGGCGGGGCGTATTGCTTTGTCTTTGGGTATGAATGTAAAAGTGGCTCATATGTCTGAGGGTATGGACCCAGCAGATTTAATAGCTAAAAAAGGTGTTGATTCTTGGAGAGAGGCGATTAGGAATTCTACAAGCTTAATAGAGTTTTTGGTTTTAAGAATTTTAGACCAGAAAAATACTTTAAATATAAGCAAAGATATAAAAAATATTGTTTTGCCTTTTGTTGTCGATATTGATAGTGCGATAGAGAAAAATTTTTACATTAAAAAAATAGCTGAATTAACAAATATTTCAGAAAATGTATTGATAGAGGATTTAAAAAATATACCCAAAGAAAATGATATGTTTTTAGTTTCAGAGAAAAATACTAGCGTTTTACTTAGAAAAGATTATATTGAAAGAAGGTTGCTAGGTATTATTTTTTGGCAAAAAAGCTTGGAGAAATCTTTGCTTGATGTTGAGAAGTATTTGGATGAATTTTGTGAAATTACCAATATTTCAAAAGAAGAAATATTGAATCAGTCTAGTGTTTTGAAAAATGATTTTATTTTTGAGGCAGAAGTTTTTTATGGAGATAGTTCTTATTTGGAAAAAGATTTAAATGAGCTTCTGGTTAATTTTAAAGAAGAAAAACTGAAAGAAAGATTAACAGAGAAAATGCAGGAATTGTATTCAGCAGAAAAAGATAAAAAAGAAGAAGAAGTTAAAGATTTATTATTAGATATTGATTCTTTAAATAAAGAGATTGAAAAAATAAAAAATAGTCGATAAAATAAAATTAATAAAAATATAAAATATCATGAAAAACAAAAAACAAATAAAAAAAGAACCGAAAAAAATCAAAAAGGTATTGAAAAAAGAACCAAAAAAAATAATAAAAAAAGAAGTTAAAAAAATAATAAAAAAAGACATAAAGAAAATAGTTAAAAAATCTTTACTCAAAAAAGTTTTAGTGAAAGCTAAAAAACAAGAAAAAAAAGAAAATAAGAAAACTTTAAATCCAAAAAAGATTTTAGTTACCAAAAAAGAAAATAATAAAGAATCTTTGAGGAATTCTATTAAAAATACAAAAATAGATGATGTTAAAAAAAATGTAGAAAAAACAGAATCTAAAAAAGAAAATCTACCAAAAGTAAAACTTTCTGCTGCAGATAGAAAAATAGAAGAATTTAAAAAAACTTCAAATGATCTTATTGAAAAGGGTAGAAAAAGAGGATTTATTACTTATGATGAAATATTGCGTGCTTTTCCTGAAATAGAAAATAATATTTTATTTTTAGATGATTTGTATGAACAGTTTTCGGTAGCAGGTATTGATGTTTTGGAGGGGGGGAATTTACTCAATCTCGACAATGATATAGAGGGTGCATTGGGCAAAACAGCCATGCATGACTCTATTCAGATGTATCTAAAAGAGATAGGGCAGTATTCTCTTATTCATGCAAGTGATGAAAAAGATTTGGCTCGTAGGATAGAAAAAGGAGACGAAGAAGCAAAAAACCTACTTGCTCGTGCAAACTTGCGTTTGGTTGTGTCTATTGCAAAAAAATACGTAGGACGTAGTGCAGACCTTACTTTACTCGATTTGATTCAAGAGGGAAACCTAGGTCTCTTTAAAGCAGTTGAGAAATTCGACTGGACTAAAGGTTATAAGTTTTCTACTTATGCTACTTGGTGGATTCGTCAATCTATAACTCGTGCTTTGGCTGATCAAAGTCGTACTATTAGAATCCCTGTGCACATGGTGGAAACTATTTCAAAATACAAACAAGTTTACAGAAGACTTAGCCAAGACCTGGGACGTGAACCTTTGGCTGAAGAAATAGCTACTGAGATGGGCATACCTGTTGAAAAAATTCACACAATAGAAACTATCAGTCAAGAAACGATTTCTCTCGAGCAACCGATCGGAGATGATGACGACAAATCAACTTTGGAAAACTTTATACCAGATGACAAGATTTTGCGTCCTGATCAAGAAGCTTCACAAAGAATTCTTTCAGATCAAATAAAAGAAGTTTTGGATGAATTAAATCCAAAAGAAAGAAGAATATTGGAAATGCGTTATGGCTTGGTGGACGGCATACAACACACTCTAGAAAGAGTAGGGGAAGAATTCGGAGTCACTCGTGAACGTATTCGTCAAATCGAAGCAAAAGTTCATGACAAATTACGCCAACATGAAAAAATCGCTCGCTTGAAACATTATTTTGATTAAATTATTTTAATTAAATAATATTAACTAAATTAAAAAATAATTTAAAAATCTACAAAAAATACAGGGCGGAGGCTTTGCCTCCGCCCTGTATTTTTATATAAATCTAAGCTAGATTATCTTGGGTTTTATTTTTAGCGATTATATTCATAACTTTTATCCACACATCTGGATCATTGCCAAGTATTTCTTCAATGAGTCTTTTACCAGTAAGCTTTTGGGTGAAATTTTCATCATTCATTAGTTTGTTGAATTCTTGAATTGTGAAAAATTGTTTTTGATGGTCGAAGTTATGTTTTGCAAATAAATAATCTCGAACAGATCCAATATCTGATTTTAATTCTTCGGGGGCTTGGTCGTGGGTTATTTTAATCAAGGTTTGGCTTCCATCTAGATTTTTAAAAATTTTCTCCCGAGAATATCCCAGCAAGCTTTTGCAGTTTTCATCGTAAGGTGTTAACGTGCATTGTTTATTGATATTCCACAAAAATTCATTTTCTGGATATATATTATTTATTGAGAGCCCTTTGTTGATTAATTCACTTTTCCGTCCAATTGCATGGATATATTCATGAGATAAGATTTTCTGGGTTTCTTCATAGTCCAAGAGTTCTTTTATTGCTTCAAGTATTCTTTGGGGTTCAGAATTCCAAAGGGATGACTGTTCGTATGATTTTGTTTGTTTTGCAAGTAAATTTAATTCTTCTTCTTTGGTGTATCCATTGATTGACATTAGTGGATTGACAGTTATGCTGTTGCCTTGAGCAAAATGTAAATGAGAAGTAATCTGATTAAGAGTATAAGTTATGTTTCCATATTTTTTATTTCTAAAAAAAGCAATTAGAGTTTTTGCATCTGGGTTGTCCTGTAGCCATTTTTCTACCAATCCTTCTCGGTAAGAACTGTCAGTGGTAAATTTATTAATATCAATAATTTTCCAATAATATGAAGCTGCTTGCCTTTCAACAAACATATCTGAGTTTACATATTCGTAGTGACGACTATCCCATGTGTTTAAAACCTGGTCAAAATTTTTAGCATTAATATAGATTTTGTATCTACCTCTTTCTTGGTCATAACCTATGCGAAAAGTATTTAATTTTAGCATTCTTGTTCCAAGCCCTTCTTCAATGTTTTCAATAGTATTTAAGGTCGAATACTGTGTTCTGTAATCTTGAGTGGTTTTTAAATAACGATTAATAAATTGAGTATCATTTGTATCTTTTATTGGCGTCTCAGGAGAAAAAGAAAATTCAGGATATTTAGTTTTGTTAAACTGGAAATAAGTACCACTATAGTGTTTTTTTGGTAGCCAGCTTGGTAAGCAAATAGTAACAGGAAAATTATTTGGATTGTTAATGCCAAGTCTGTTTATTAGTGTTTTGTCTTCAAAGTTCCACTGATAGTAATTTTGTAGATTAATCATATTGGCAAAACTGTCTGACGTTAGTAAAGTATTAAAATAATATTTCTTTTTATTAGGATCGTTTTCATCTATAAGAGTAAAACTTTCTACATCTAAATATCCATTATTAATTTGCGCTAAAATTTTATTCACCTTAAACAAATTTCTCAAAAAGCCGGTTGTGTCTTCATTTCGATTTATGTAATCTGGATTTGGACAGCCCAACTCGATTGGTTCATCTGTTGGTGTAGGACTTGGTTCAAATGTTTCTGTTGGTGTTGTTTCTGATGGTTTTTTTAAATCTAAAACAGTACTAGATATTATTTGTGCGAGACCCCAAGCGCCCAAGAGTACTGCGGCTCCGATTATTGTATAAAGTAGAGCATTTCTCGCTTTTGTTATCTTTTCGGTTTCACCTTGAGCTGAAATAAAAAGAAAACCACAGTAAATGATCGCTAAAACAATAAGAGGTATGCATATTTTTACAAAACCTTCTAATGCGGTTTTTATCAATACAGGTATATTTGACATGTTTTCGTTTAAGGGGTTGCATATTCTTCCTAAACTAGTATCACAATTGGAGCCGTTTGCTTGAATGATAAAAAAAGGTATTAAAAATACAAGAGTTAAAATCAAGAAAAAAAGAATCTTTCTGGGGTTATTGAGGATAGGTTTATCCATGGTTTTATAATATCATGAAAACGAAACACAAAACAATGCTTTTTAAATAGAATTGTTTGAAGCGCTATTTTAATTAAATTAAAACAAATACAGGGCGGAGGCTTTGCCTCCGCCCTGTATTTTTGTAGACGTCCGACGTCTATAGATTCTATTTAAATATCTCATCGATGTATTTCCAGAAATTTTCTTTCTCGCCGGAGATGATAGATGCACATTCGGAAGCTAGCGCTTCGTTTTTAGCATTTGGGTGAATTGTTGTAAGAGGGTAGTGTCTATAAACCCAAGATACGTTTGGATTTTTGGCTATTATGTTTTGCATTGATTTATGAAATCTTTGGCAGAAAGGGCACTCGGTATCAGAGTATTCAACGATAACTAAATCCAAACTAGAGTTACCTTTTATGTGATCAATATTTGGATCAATATTTTTGAAATTTAAATCTTTTAATTCCTCGGGAGTTTGTATTTCAGTTGAATTTAAGATGGTGTTTATCTTTTCTTGGATTAGTTCTTCTGGTAATGCACCGCGAATACTGTCTACTACGACTCCTTTGTATACTATAAAGCTATGTGGAGTGCCTTGGATGCCTAGAGCTGTAGCGCTCGCTATATCGCTCTCTACTTTTTGTATTGCATTAGTTGAAATGATACATTCGGTCATGTCTTTTTCATTTAAACCTAAAGTTTTGTTTATTTGAGTTACTCTGTTTGTATTTTCTTTATTATTTTTGATTTTATTTTCATTTGGTTGTTTTATCAAGATAGCGCCTGCTATGATCAATGCACCTATTATTATCGCACTTGTGATTTTGTTATTTTCCATATTGTATAAATTACTTTTAATATAAACATTATAGCATTTATTTTCTTTGTGCTATAATTTAAACAAATGGTCTTATTATAAGTTTTATTTAATTAAATTATATGAATAATAAAAAATGTGGTTGTGGTTTTGTTTTTAGATTGGCAGATATATTGCTTGTCGTTGGAGGTATTAATTGGGGATTGATAGGTATAGGTATGCTTTTGGGCTTGGGTAATAATGATCTAAATATCGTAAATATTGTTTTTGGATCAATGCCTGCTTTAGAAGCTATCATTTACGTTTTAGTTGGTATTTCTGCTATTGTTAAACTTTTTGATTGTAGTTGTAAAAAAGAAATGTGTTGTGATGAAGGGGGTTGTAATGTGTGCACAGATACACCAAAAGCAGAGTAAAAATGCTAACTAAAAAAAGCAAACATTGTTTGCTTTTTTTAGTTTTATATGATATAATATAAATATATGGAGATTTTCCAAATACTGTTTTATATATTGAGTTTTCTCGCTGTTTACGTGCAGGTTTTTTTCCTTTTCACTTTTTTGGAAAATCGCAAGAAAATTTTACTCAGAAAAGAAAATATCATTTTACCTTTTTATCCTTCAGCTACTATTTTAGTACCTTGTTATAACGAAGAAAATACAGTCAAGAAAACCCTCGACTCTTTATTTGCCCTAGCTTATCCAAAAGAGAAATTAAATATTATAGTCATCGATAATAATTCGAGAGATAAAACTTGGGAAATATTACAAGAATACAAAGATCATCCACAAGTTAAATTATTGCAAGAAACAAAAGTCGGCAAGCACAATGCTCTAAATACAGGACTCGAACACACTAAGACAGAATTCGTGGGTTGTTTGGATGCAGACTCTAGTGTGCATCCGGAAGCATTAAAGAGAATAATGACTTATTTCGACAACAA
>CAYLLX010000024.1:8543-9478 GCA_964384975.1 uncultured Candidatus Saccharibacteria bacterium | reverse complement strand
TCCTCCTATCACAGAAAAAGCTTTTGTTCTTGCTATACTTTTTAATACTTTTTTTGTAGCTTCTGCTCCCCCGTCATTGTATTTACCCAGAGGCCCGTTCCAAAGTATCGTTTTAGATTTACTTACAAAATCTTCCAAAGATTTTACAGACTCTACTCCTACATCTAAAATAAAATCATCTTTTTTTACTTCTTCTATTTTTTTATTTACTTTTTTATTTTCTTTATCTAAAACCAAAACGTCTAAAGGCAATAGTATTTTTTTATTTTTTGCTATTTTTAAAATAGTATTCAAATCAAAATCCGAAGACAGAGAATTGCCTATCTCAAAACCTGAAGCTTTTAAGAAATCATTCAACAAAGCTCCTCCAATAAAAATATGATCCGCTTTATTTAAATATTTTTTAATTAGAGGCAATTTTGTAGAAAACTTGGCACCTCCTAAAATAAAAAGGAAAGGAGTTTTTGGATTTTGCATAACTTTTGAAAGATTTAAAATCTCTTCTTCTAGTTGAAAACCTGCATAACTAGGTAAATATTTCGCTACCCCTACCACAGAAGCATGCGCTCTGTGCGAAACAGAAAAAGCATCATTTACATAAATATCCCCCAAAGAAGCTAAAGTTTTTGCAAAATCTTTATCATTCCCTTCTTCGCCTTTGTATTTTCTAACATTATCAAAAAACTTTATTCTATTTTTAGGAAATTTCGAAAGAGCAAAAAATCTTTTCTCTACAGGAGCGAGACTCTCACTACCGTCTTTACCAAGATGCGCCAATAAAACAATATCTGCCCCCTTTTTCAAAAGAAAATCTATAGTAGGTAAAGATTTCTTAATACGAAAATCATCGATAATTTTTCCATTTTTTATCGGCACATTAAAATCAACCCGGAGAACTACTTTCTTGTTTTTTAAATTCTTTAATTTTTTGATAC
>CAYLLX010000024.1:0-8533 GCA_964384975.1 uncultured Candidatus Saccharibacteria bacterium | reverse complement strand
CAAGGTTTCCTCGTCGGTAGGGATAGTCTCGAGCCAAAAAAGTTTTTGGAGATTGTTAAAATTATTGATAATAGTTAACACAAATAAAAGTTTTTTGAAAACCACGCATATTTGTTTAAACATAACAGAATACACGAAAAAGTAATTTTTTAAAAGCTAAGGCTAAAACAAAGCCTTTTGAAAAGCATTGCACAGGCTGGCGAGCCGAGCATAGCAATTTGCCAACAGGCAAATATGCGCGGTTTTCAAAAGGCTTTGTTTTAGCTAAATACTCTCTAGTGTTTTAACAATCTCCAAAAACTTTTTCGAATCAAGACTATCCCTACCGACAAGGAAACCTTGCGCTAGTGAATTTGCAAAACTTTGCGCATTTTTGGGATTCACAGATCCTCCATAAATAATATTTATATTATTTTTTACTCCAAATTTATCCAAAAGAATTCTCTTCAAGAAAATAGCAACTTCGTTGAATTCTTCTACTGTCGCTTCTCGGACTGCAGACTTACCGATAGCCCAAACAGGTTCATATGCAAAAATTATTTTCTCAATATCTTTTTTGTTTACTCCTATTAGAGCTTCTTCTATTTGATCTTTTAAAATATTTAAATACTCTCCTCCTTCATCACGGACTTTTTCTCCAAAACAAAAAACAGGATTTATTTTTTGTTTCAAAGCTAATTTGATTTTCTTGTTTACAGAAGCATCATCTTCACCCATCTCTCTCCTCTCTGAGTGTCCGATAATACTATAAACAATATTAAAATTCTCTAACATTTTCAGAGAAACTTCTCCTGTAAAAGAACCCTTTTCTTCTGTATGAAAATTCTGTGCACCGAGTTTTATTTTTGTAGTTTTTATATTTGCAAGCAATGGCAAAAAAACAAAAGGCGGACAAATAACAATATCAGTTTTTCTAAATTTTAGAGCTTCTTTTTTAATATTTTCAAAAATAGAAATAGCTTCTTTTTTTGAAAGAGGATTCATTTTCCAATTACCAATAACTATTTTTCTCATCCCGTTAGATATTTTTGATTAATTTATAATTATATTACACGTTATTCTTGCCCTTCAACTATTATTACTTCTACCCATTATTTAAAATATCTAACGGGATACATATCCATATTATAACAAATTAAATCCCCTCTCTCCAACTATCCACCACCCAAGAACCCGAAGGTCCACTTTGAAAACTCGGACTTGCGAGACCTTGCTCATAAACAACATCCGCTCCTCCTGTCATTCTAAGATAATTCCCCACAGCTGCTTTTAGATTAGCTCCTCCATTGAGTAAAACTTCTCCGTATTGTGCACTAACAGCAATAGCACCCGCACCTCCAGAAATTCTAATAGCACTATTACCACCACAAGTGACAGAATAAGGACACTGACTAGTAGAGACAATAAATAAATAACTTCCTGAAGTCCCAGAACCCAAAGACCCTCCTCCAGAAATATCAACTATTCCATCTGCAACAATAGTTTCACTATTCAAAGAATATCCCGAAGGCAAAACTATCTTTCCTCCTCCATTTACTGTGACATTGCCTGTAACCCAAATAGGTCCTGTAAGAGTTAAAGTACCTCCTCCATTTACAGCAAGATTTCCTACTATTTTTTTAGGACCGAGCGTACCTCCCTGCCATCCAAAGTTTTGATTCCCTGTCAAAGTACCTCCCACCAAAGCAGAATTTTTCCAATCATTTATATTTGATTCCGAAAAAGGCAAAGGCACATACGGAGCACTACCACGCGTTGTATTACAAGCTTTGTTGTTATTTGTACCTGTTATACAAAACAAGCTCGCTGGTGTTGTCGTACCTCTTACAACAGAACCCCAAACTTCTCCACCCACCTGAAAACCACTAGAATATGTAGCACCCCCAATAATAGAAGAAGTGCCCCCCGTGTAAACTCTAAAATAAGAATCTGTATTAAGTGTTGTCCAAGAACCGTTGTAAGCACCTGTTTTGGCAGTTCCCGAAGTATAAGCTGTGTCTACTGTAGATGCTATTTGATAATAATTACTTGAATTTTGAGTGCTATTATCTAAAACAATCCAGTATCTAGTATTTGGCATCAAAGAAACATTAGTTGCAAAAACAACTTCAACCCAACCATAGCTTGTTGTCACTTGAGCTGAGTTTAATGTTGTTGTTCCTATTGGTATATTTGTAGTACTTGGATTATTGGAACCAGAATCTGCCACCAAACGAAGTGTTGCATTAGCAGGAGAACCGACTTTTCTTATATAAAAAGAAGTTTTTACAACAGGCAAAGTAGAATTAACTTGAAAACTTTGTGCAAAATCTTGTGCACCAGAAGTATTTCGAAAATTTATATTCGAAGTTGGTGGTATCACCCCAACATTTTCTGTATTGATACTCAAATTTGCTCCATCAGCAGCAATAACAGACCCTGTGACATCAGCACTAACAGCACTAACATTACCATTTGAATAAATATTTCCAATCAAAGATGCCCCTCCATCCATAATAATCCCTCCATTTCCTGCCTGCAATCCATAATTAAAAGCAATACCACCACCTGTCACCAAAGACGTATTTATTATTCTATTTGCTCTAGAAAAAACTCCTGTTGATTCTATTGTTTTTTGATTGCCCAGTGTTGTGATATTTGTCGTTGTAGTCTGTCCGTCCAGAGAAAGATTTTCGGTGCTTGATATAGGTTTACTTGTCGAAATACGATATACAGCGTCTTCTACTCCTGACTCTGCGAGGTAAAATGCTTTTTTAGAATTTAGATTTACATTATTGTTTTGATAATTTGCAACCACAGGAGAAACAACTCCAGAAATAGTAGCCAGAGATATGAATAAGAAAAATATTACTGACAAAAGCATAGCTGCACCTTTATTTTTTTGTATGTGTTTTTTTTGCATATTAATATCCATCTCTTAATACTATTGTATTTTGAAAATTAAAATCTCTGTTCAAAGAATCAGAACCATGTCCTAAAACAATACTAAAACTCACATACTCTCCTTCGGATGTGTTTGTACGAACAAAACTCAAACTCTTTACCGTAACAGAACTGTGGTTTAGATTACTTATGAAAGTATTATTTTGATAAAAAGCAAGATTGCTTCCAACCAATCTATACTCAACAGTTTTTTCTGCATTTGTATTGATATCAAATATTTTGATAATTAAATTATTACCATTTGTATTTACTCCTTGCACTCCAAAAGACTGACGAATATCTCGTGTTAAAGTTTCTACAATAGAAGAATTCTGTAAAACATTTTTATAAATAACCACTTCTTTGAAAGACTTACCCATACGGATCAAAGAATTCGTCACAGTTATCGCAAGCAAAGCAAATAATGCAACATAAAATAATGTCTCTACTAAAGTGTATCCTTTGTTTCTGTTTTTATTTTTTATTTTTAAAAATTGCATTTATTTTTTATTTAAAAAATATCCATTATGTAAAATTTTAAATCTTTACTTTTTAATACTCCTTGCTCTTGCCAAGAAACTGTTATAGTTATGAGCTTCGTGCCTGGATCATCTACCCCACTACCGATAATCCCGGTAGAAACGTTCCTATTTACAGCACTTGCAACACTAGTACGAGTAAAGATACCTATCTGTTCTGTTGTATTTAAACTTGTAACATTACTCCAATCATTGTCTCTTAAAATACGCACTTTTTCTGCTCCCTCTTCCAGCAGAAAAGAAACTTGTGCATTGTGAAAAGAAGAATAAGAAGCTTTTAAAGATTTTTGTATCACAGCCATAGACACTAAAATACTCGAAGATATAATAGCAAAAGCCAAAATAGCTTCCACTAAAGCAAAACCTTTATTTTTATTTTTTAGAAAAATATTTTTCATTTATTAAAAACCAACAACTCCCAAACTATTTATACTTATAACTTTAACCATACTACCCAAAGTCACAGTCACAGACCCTGACTTATTTGGCAATCCAGAAAATTTATTAAAATACAGATTACTCCCTCCTCCGCTCAAACTTATATTTGTAATACTAGCAGGATTATTTAAAGAATAAATTCTATTATTTGCATCTTGCGAATTAAAAGTATTACCTCTAAAAATTATAACTCTATTATTTTCAAATTGCACACCATAATTGTATCCATCCAAAGAAGCCAAGGTTTCTGATTTTGCTTTTGCTAAAGTATCAACGACTGTATTTATAGAATTATTAAAAACTTGCCTGTCACGCATTTTTGAAAATTGAGGCAAAATAACAACAGCCAAAATACCCAAAATAGCTATCACTATCAAAAGCTCTAAAACTGTTATTCCTTTTTGAAAAATATTTTTCATATTAACTTATTCCATCTAAAATCGAATACATCGGCGAAACCATAGAGATTGCAAAAAATCCAACCCCTGCACCAATAAGTATCATCAACACAGGCTCTATGATAGTCGACAAGTTTTTTGTCTTATTCTCTGTTTCATTTTCATAATACAAAGCTATCTCCATAAGCATATCAGAGAGTTTACCTGTTTCCTCTCCTACTTGTATCATCTCAGACATCATAATAGGGTAAAGGCCCTGATATTCAGAAAAAACATCTGATATCGGGAAACCTTTTTCTACTACTTCTTTTGCTTGATTTAAAACTTTACGGTAATAAATATTTTGCACAACATTTGAAGTTATCTCTATTGCACGCACTATAGGCACCCCTGCAACAATAAGAGAAGACAAAGTTCTCGCAGTACGAGCAGAATTTATTTCTTTTGCCATAACTCCAACAACTGGTATTCTTAAAACCACAAAATCAATATATTTAGCCATAAAAGGAGCTTTAAATAAATACATAGTTCCAAAAATTAAACCAACAGCACCCAAAAGAGAAAGGATTAAATTATTAGAAAAAAAATCTCCCAAAGCAATAATAAAACGCGTTGCGGGAGGCAAATCAATACCGAGCTCAACAAAAGTTTTTGCCAAAGTCGGCACCACAAAAGCAAACATTAAAATACCCACGAGAAGCATCGCTGATAAAATAACTCCTGGATACACCAAAGCCCCTTTTACTTTTTTTGTTAAAGCATTTGCTTTCTCTAAATTCAAACCTACTTCCCTCAATGCTCCTGCAAGGTTTCCAGACTCTTCTCCGGCTCGTACCATCGAAACAAAAAGAGTAGAAAAAACTTTTGGAAATTTTTCTAAACTATCAGAAAATGTTCCACCCGAGTTAATATCAGAACTTATTTTACTTAAAATTTCTTCAAATTTTTTGTTTTTAGTTTGTTTTTGTAAAACAGAAAGAGCACGATACAAAGAAAGCCCCGCTTTGATCATCCCGCTGAGATTTTTAGTAAAAACAATAAGCTCAGAAACACTAACACTACTTAGGAGTTTGTTTATAAAATCCATCGGATCTTTGCTTGAGCTTCCAGCATTTACAACAATAGGCACAAGGCCTCTTTTTCTTAAATCATTGGAAACAGAAAAACGATCTGTGCCACTTAAAGCACCTTTTACTATTTCTCCATTTTTTGTTTTTGCTGTATATGTGAATTGCATATTTTACTCTGAAACAACTCTCAAGACTTCTTCTATTGTTGTTTTCCCTAAGACAGCTTGAAAAATACCGTCTTCGAGCATTGTCATCATCCCCTCTTCTTTTGCTTGTTTTTCTATTTCGTCCCCCGTGCCTCCTCTTATAATTATTTCTTTTATCGTAGGTGAAATCTTTAAAACTTCATGTATACCCAAACGCCCCGCATAACCATCAGGGGATTCAGTATTGGGTACCGCTTTATAAAAAGGTACTTCTTCCCAAGTTGTATTTTCTCCTACAAGCTTTTCTTCTTTGAACATTTTTAAAACTCTCTCAAGGTCAATAATCTCTCCAAGTTTTTTTATTTCATCTTTTGTTAAGAAATATTTTTCTTTACTCTCTGCAAGTTTTCTAACCAATCTTTGACCTATAACAGTTTTCAAAGTAGACACAAGCAAAAAAGGCAAAACTCCCATGTCGATCATTCTAGGGATAGCACCTGAGGCACTGTTTGTGTGTATGGTCGAAAGCACAAGGTGCCCTGTAAGAGCCGCGTTGACTCCTAGACTTGCAGTTTCTGTATCACGTATCTCTCCTACCATTATGATATCTGGGTCTTGTCTCAACAAAGATCTCAATCCATTTGCAAAAGTCATACCGATCTCAGATTTTACTTGTGTTTGATTTATACGAGCCATTTGATACTCGACTGGATCTTCGACTGTTGAAATATTTACTTCTGGTTTATTTAAAATATCGATCAAAGTATAAAGAGTTGTGGTTTTACCCGAACCTGTCGGACCTGTCGCCAAGATCATACCGATATGTTGCTTTAAAGCATTATGAATTCTTTCTAATCCCTCACCATGAAAACCAAGGCCTTCCAAGGTGAGTCCCTTACTGTTTTCACGCAATATTCTAATCACTGTTTTTTCTCCAAAAAAAGTCGGCAAAATAGAAACACGAAAAGAGATCTTTTCTCCATTTTGCTCTATTTTGAAACGTCCGTCTTGAGGTAGTCTTTTTTCATCGAGCTTTAAATTAGACAAAACTTTAATACGAGCGGTTATACCTGACGCTGCATTTTTACTCAAAGTCATCGCATCATGCAAAATACCGTCTATCCTATAACGTACAACAAGGTGATACTCTCCTGGTTCTATGTGTATATCAGAAGCACCTTGCAAAACAGCATGCGAGACAAGAGAGTCTACAATTTTTACCACAGGCAAATCTTCTGCCATCGCTTTCAACTCTTTTGCGGATTTTTCATCTTCATCTTCATTTATTTTTTTCAAACCCACGTCTTCTGATTTTATAAGATCCCCGAATTCTACCTGCAAACTTTTTCCGTATTGTACCAAAACAGCTTTGATGGATTTACTATCTGTAAGACGAGCCAATATTTTTAAACCTGAATATTTTTTCACGAAATCAATAACTGGGAGATCATCTACATCAAGCATGGCTACTTCTAAAGTTGTATCTGTTTTTTTGTAAGCGACCATGTTGTGATTGCGGGCTATAGGCTCAGGAATAAGAGAAAGGATTGAGAAATCTATTTTTTCTTTTTCAAGAGAAACATACGGTATACCCAAAGCAAAAGATTCGAGTTTTTTTAAATCTTGTTCTATTATTTTATTTTCAGAAAGCAAAACGTCACTTAGAGTTTGTTTTTTGGCGTGAGCTTTTTTGATAGATTCATCTATCTCAGTTTTTGTAACTAAATTAGAATCAAGAATTATTTTTTTTAATTGTTCTTCGTTGATTTGCATTTATTAAATTATAGCATAATCATAATAAAAATATAAAAACAAAAACCCCGCAAGCGAGGTTTTTGAAAGTAAGATTATAAATTATTCCCAAGCAACTTTTCTCCAACCATAAGTTGCTGGTGGTATATTAGACCCAGCACAAGCCCAAAATTGATCTTGACTGGAACTTGTTCCAGAAAAATTATGCAAACCATGTACACCTTGAACAAACATAAGAGTTCCTCTTGTTCCAGAATCACAAGTAGGTGCATTTCCATTATACGGAGTAATTTTTACAGAGTTACCTGAATTAAAAGACCCAGAAACAGTTAAATTTCCTGTAATATCAGCATTACCATTTACGGTAAACCTACTACCCGCAGTTACTGAAGTAGTTCCAAGTGCTAAAGGATTACTAGTAGCAAGAGGAGATAAAGTATTATTAATAGGGTTTAAATACCAATAATTTGTTCCTCCTCCACCTGTTGGAGCTTGCCAAGAAGCCAAACCGTTTGCATCAGAAGTAAGAACTTTTCCTGCCCCCGGAGAACCTCCAGTTATTTTAACAGTACCGTTTACTTCTAAACCACTACTATTTATCAAAGCTCTTGTCGTATTACCAGTCCTTAAATCAATATTGTAACCTTGATTATTCAAAACAGTATCTCCGTTTGAAGAATAAAGTTGTAAAGTTGCACTGTTTGCATTACCAGGAGTTCCCCAAGCACTTCCAGATCCGATAATTCCACTATTTTGCAAAGCAATGTTTCCATCTACTTGTAGTTTTGCTATAGGAGAGCTAGTACCGATACCCACATTTCCAGTATCTGTTATACGCATTCTTTCTGTATTATTTGTTCCAAAAGCAAGAGATCCACTAATTCTATTCCAAACCGTTGCGTCATTTCCCACAGCAGCCAAAGAGAGTCCGTTAGCACCTGTAGCATTACTTGGTTGCAATAAAACTTCTGCACCATTTGTACTATTTGCCTTAACGATCAAACCATTTCTTGAAACAGGTAAAGTTGGTAAAGTTGAACCAGTACCAATACCCACATTCCCAGTATTTGAATTAAAAATATTATTACCACTCACAGTCCAAGGCGATGTGCTTGTACTAGTAGTCGGATCTACCCAAGAAGCCAAACCGTTTGCATCAGAAGTAAGAACTTTTCCGGCACTTGGATTTCCTCCGCTAATTTTTATTGTACCATTTACATCCAAAGCAGTCGCAGGACTTGTAGTTCCAATACCAACACGTCCGTTAT
>CAYLLX010000023.1:271-9853 GCA_964384975.1 uncultured Candidatus Saccharibacteria bacterium | reverse complement strand
GTATGTATTTACCTACTAAAAACTTTCCGCTAGGCAAGGCCTAGCGGAAACTGATTTGCAACTAATTTTTGTATCAAAAATGTCCGGCCGGACAAAAATGAAATACTTTTTTTAAAATTAGAAAGGATAAATTGCCTCCGCCCTAAATATTTTCCAAAGAATACACATCCAAGGCAACTTCATCATACGGATGAACTTTTTTTATTGCATTTATAACTTCTTGAAGTTTTTCTCTTGCGCAGACTGTTTCTATTCTCTCTTCGATAACCTCTTCAAGTTTCCCAATTTCTCCAATATGAGGATTTGCTCCATTTTCAGGCTTAAAACGACCAATACCTTTTGAAGAAAAAGTGCAATGACTGTAGTTTCCTATTTCTCCCGCACCAGCGTTTCCCATAGCTTCAAGAACCACATCGGTATGAGTTTCTGGAACAAAAACTATGATTTTCACATGAGTTGAATTCATGAATAAATTTTATCATTTTCAGAATTTCCATACAAGGAAAAACCTTGTATTTTCGCCAATCCCCCCAAAACCAGGGTGGTTTTGGGGGGATTATGTCCAAAAGGGGTATTTTGTTTTCCACTAGGCCTTTTTCCGCTAGGCCTTGCCTAGCGGAGACTTTTAATCCTCTCCACTAATTCAGGGAATTCTTTTTGATTGAAGTGTCCCCTGTCTTCGAAAATTATTAATTCTGCGTTTGGTAAATCTCTTTTGTATTTAAGCACGTCTTCATAAGCAACAGAAGTATCGTCCTTGCTTTGATATAAAAAAATATTTTCTACTTTTTCAGAAACTTTTTCTACTGTTCCAGAAAGAGCAAAATCTGCTAATGAATCTTTTATAACTTCTGTATCATAAGGAGCTGCTACTAAATGCAGTTGTGAAATTTTATTCGGAAAATTATTTTCAGCTAAATACTTTGCAATAAATATTCCCCCCAATGAATGCCCTATTAGCACAACCTCTTCTTCAAGAAGATCCAAAGTTTTCTCAAACCAAAGTTTCCACTCTAAATAACGAGCATTTTTACTATTAGGCATCTTTGGATAAATAACTTCAAAATCAATAAGATTTTCTTTAAGTTGATCTTTCCAATCTTCTCGATTCATTTTTTCTAAAGTTAATTCAACAGACTCAAGATACTTCCAATACTCTTCATAACTATCAAAAGTATCCCCTCCATGAATAACTAAAACTGTTTTTTGCATGTTTTTATTATAATATTTTTTAAATAAAAATTAAAATTTGCTTTCTTTTAACAAGTAACGGTTACCATTCTTTTTAGAGTTTAATTAATGAATACTTGCATCCTCCAATGCTTCATTACCTCCAATCTTTTTAAAGATTTCTGGATTTTCATCTCCTGTCACTTCTAAAACAGCCCATGCACCTTTATTCATCCTTGCAAGTGCATGATCGACAAGCAAGTACTTTCCAGGAACATCAACAGTAAATTCTACAATACTTGCACCACCAGGAAGCACCGCGGTTGCTTGTGTATTATGTTCCATCGCACCACCTATACTTGCATTTGGATATACAGTATCAAAAATCTCACCAATTACATGGAAAGATGAGATGAGATTTACTCCACCATTACCGACATATATACGAATTTTATCACCAACTTTTGCTTGCATTCGTCGTGTTGTTTCAATGCGACCATTAAAAGTTATATAATTAGGCTGTCCCTCCAAGAGTGAATCAGAATCAAAAGGCACTAATCCCTTTTTACCAAGTTGTCCCATGGTATAGAGTTCTCCTTGCATAACATAAAACTCTTTATCAACTTCTGTAAACCCTTCTTTTGGGTCAACTAAAATCATTCCATACTGACCATGTGAATTGTGAGTAGAAACATTTGGCATCGCACAGTGATAGATATACAATCCTGGGGCAAGGGCTTTCCATCTAAATGTTTTTGTTTCTCCTGGTGCCACATGAGTAACTGCTGCTCCACCTCCTGGACCTGTAACTGCATGCAGGTCTATGTTGTGATCATGGAGACTTGATGGGTCGTTTGTCAGCGTTAATTCTACTGTATCACCCTCGCGAACACGAAGCATTGGACCTGGAACCTGTTTATTGTAAGTCCAATAGTTAAAATAAATTCCAGGAGATATTTCTGAAATCACTTCTTGTGCAGTCAAACTAATACGAACTATGCCATCTGCATCAGGTGCTTGGGGTTTTCTGGGAACATCCATTGGATTTGCTCCAATATCAGAAACTTTCTCAAAATGATTCCTGTATATAAAAAAATCTATAATTTTAGCAAATGGGATAGATGGAGGGAGTCCACCTGGAGCATGTGAATGCATAAATGCTGGCATAGCAAAATTAGGAGGATAAGTTTTATTTGCTATTAGTCCTGAAAAAAAAGCAATTACAATCAAAAAAAATACAAGATAAAGCCATTTTTGTTTAAAAATTAAATAAAAATGCCTTTTTTTCCATATATACAAAACAAGTATAATAAAAGCTGTAAAACCTACTATTCCAGATATTATTTCAAAAACTAAATAAGTGAACATATTTTATATTAAAAGTTATTTTGATAAATCTCCAACATAAAAAAAGATTATGTAAGATAAATATATTATAAGAAAACTTCAGGTCTTTAGCAAGAGATTATTTTAATAAACGTAAATCCCCACAACTTTTAATACTTATTATTTGATTATTTATTTTTAAAAAAAATTTGCTTTAAAAACTTAGAGGTATATAATTTAATCATGAACCCAGACGTAGAAAAATTTATTTTAAATGCAGGATCCAAGGCGCTTGCGACTTTTGGTAAAAACGGCTTAAATGTCGTACCTGTTTCTTCTTTGAAAGTTGTCGATGAAGAAATTTGGCTTATAAACTATTTCATGGAGAAAACTTTGCAAAATATTACAGAAAACAATGAGGTTGCTTTGGTTTGTTGGGAGAAAATGTTTGGTTATCAAATCAAAGGACCTGTGACATACGTCGAAGAAGGAGAAAAATTCGAACAAGCTGTGTCTTGGATCAAGGAAATGTTGCCTGATAGAGTTGTTAAAGGCTTAATAATCATAAAACCAAGAGAAATTTTTGATATTGCACCAACAAAAAACACAAAAGATTTTAGATACTCTTAAGTCAGATTTATTAATTTGGGGATAACTCAAAAAACCCTTATTTTACAAGGGTTTTTATTTTGTTGAAACTATGTTAAAATTAATCTACTAAAATATTTTTTAATAGAAATTTATCAGTTAATTTTATTTATTTATGAACGACAAACAACTTGTAACCTGCATAACAAAGAGAGATCAGAGTATTCAGGATTTTGATATTAAAAAAATAGCTTCTGCTGTCTTTAAAGCTATGGTTTCGGTGGGCAAAGGCACGATGGAAGACTCTGAAAAGATAGCTGAGCAAGTTTTAATTAAAGTTAACAATAAATTTGCTAAAAACCTAGAAGAAGATGACAGCAAAAAAGAAGTTTGCCCTAGCGTCGAAGAAGTCCAAGACACAGTAGAGGAAACTTTGATGGAAAATGACTTTTTTGATGTTGCCAAAGCTTATATCTTATACAGACAACAAAGAGCAGAAGAAAGAAAAAGAGATATTTTTAAAAAAAGACTTCATTTAAAACCTTATGAATACCCTGAACTCTATGAATACGTCGGAGCTATCAGGCATTCGTATTGGATACACACAGAATTCAACTTTGTAAGTGACGTTCAGGACTTTAAGGTAAACGTAAATGAAACAGAAAGATCTGCTATTAAAAACTGCATGCTTGCTATCGCTCAGATAGAGGTAGCAGTCAAAACTTTCTGGGGAGATATTTACAAGAAAATGCCAAAACCTGAAATAGGAGCAGTCGGTGCAACTTTTGCAGAGTCTGAGGTAAGACACACAGACGCATATGCTCACCTTCTAGAAATATTGGGGCTAAACGAAGAGTTCAGAAAAATAAAAGAAATTCCTGCTTTAATGAATCGTGTAAACTATTTAGAAAAAGCAATAAAAAATAGATCAAGCGAAGACAATCGCGAATACGCTCAATCTATACTTTTATTCTCATTATTTATCGAACACGTTTCTCTTTTCTCTCAATTCCTAATAATAATGTCTTTCAATAAACACAAAAATTTATTCAAGGGTATCTCAAATGCAGTCGAAGCTACTTCCAAAGAAGAACAAATACACGGATTATTTGGTATCGACGTAATAAACATACTAAGAGAAGAACATCCCGAATGGTTTGATCAAGAATTTGAAAATGCAATAATCAAACAATGCGAAGAAGCATTTGAAGCAGAAAAGATAGTAGTAGATTGGATATTTGAAAAAGGTGATCTTGATTTTATGTCTAAAACTGTAGTACTAGAATTCATTAAACAAAGATTCAATAATTCATTGCAAAGTATCGGAATAAAGAAAATATTTGATATCGATGAAGTTTTCCTAAAAGAGTCAGATTGGTTTTACGATGAGATTATCGCTACAAAACACGGAGACTTCTTTAACAAAAGATCAATCAATTATGACAAAAAAAGTAAAAGTATTACGAGTGAAGATTTGTTTTAAATATTATTAAAAAAATTATAAAATAACTAAAAAAATAAATTATGTATTGGCTAAACGAAAACAGTAGAAAATTCTTATCAAGAGGTTACCTTATGAACGGAGCAACTGCAGAAGAACGTATTCGTGAAATTGCAGAAATTGCAGAGAAATATTTAAATAAACCCGGATTTGCAGACAAGTTTTATGACTACATGTCTCGTGGTTTTTATTCTTTAGCCTCCCCTGTTTGGTCAAATTATGGTCTTGCTCGTGGTTTGCCTATTAGTTGTTTTTCTAGTTATATAGCAGACGATATGTCTCGTATTTTATACACTCACGCAGAAGTCGGAATGATGACAAAATACGGAGGAGGAACAGCAGGTCACTTTGCAGGACTACGTCCTCGCGGGGCTGCCATAAAAGACAATGGATTTTCTTCTGGGTCTGTTCATTTTATGGAGCTGTTTGATAATTTGATAAACATAGTGAGCCAAGGTTCAGTACGTCGTGGACACTTTGCTCCTTACTTACCTGTAGAACATGCAGACATAGAAGAATTCTTAAACATAGGAAAAGAGGGCCACCCAATACAAGAATCAACTTATGCGATAACTGTCACCGACAAATGGCTACAAGATATGGTAGGTGGAGATCAAGAAAAAAGAAAAATTTGGGCAAAAATAATCCAAAGAAGAACAGAGATAGGTTACCCTTATATCATGTTTAGTGATACTGTGAACAACAATACTGTTGATGTATACAAAGACAAAAAAATGACAATACACGGCTCAAATCTTTGTTCAGAAATATGTCTTCCTACTAGCGACGAGATTTCTTTTGTTTGCTGTCTTTCTTCTATGAATATCAAACATTATGATGAATGGAAAAATACTGACGCAGTAGAAACTTTGGTAATGTTTTTAGATACTGTTATCTCTGACTTTTTAGCAAGACTTGAAAGCCTACGTGACAGCGAAGATCATCAAAAACAAACTGCATTTTATTTTATGCAAAGAGCTTATAAATTTGCAAAAGAGCACAGAGCTCTTGGTATTGGAGCGTTAGGCTGGCAAACTTATCTTCAGGAAAATAATATTGCTTTTGAAAGCAAACAAGCTTCTGATTTAAATACAGAAATATTTAAATTTATTAACGAAAAATCATACAAAGCTTCAGAAGAATTAGCAAAAGAATACGGTGAACCTGAAATACTAAAAGGTTACGGTCGTAGAAATACTACATTGCTTGCTATCGCCCCAAACACTTCTTCTGCATTTATCTTGGGACAAGTCTCACAAGGAATCGAACCATACATGTCCAATGCATTCGTAAAAGACGTAGACAAAATGAAAGTAACCATTAAAAATCCAACACTCGAAAAACTCCTAGAAGAAAAAGGTCAAAATACAACTGAAGTATGGAATAGTATTCGTGACAATGACGGCTCTGTGCAACTTTTAGACTTCTTAACAGCTCATGAGAAAATGGTTTTTAGAACATTTAGTGAAATTGACCAAAATATAATCATAGATCAAGCATCAGATCGTCAAAAATACATAGACCAAGCCCAGTCACTAAATCTTATGATAGATCCTACCATCTCAGCAAAAGATTTAAATTCTCTTTACTTATATGCTTGGGAAAAAGGAGTAAAAACACTTTATTATCAACACAGCATGAACGCAGCACAACAATTCGGAAGAAAAAAACTCCAAGAAGTTGAACTCAAAAAGAAACAAACAGAAGAAAAAGAAGAAAATCATGAAAACAATGTTTGTGTTAGTTGTGAAGGATAAATAAGATAATAAAAATAAAAACCACTCATTTTTGAGTGGTTTTTATTTTTATTTAAATTCTATTAAAACAATTTCTGGAGGATTAAAAGTCCTTAACCTAGGACCATAAGTACCGACTCCGCTAGTAGTAATACTGTTAAAGTAGTCTTTGTTTACTAAACCATAAACGTATTCTTTATAAATCCTTTTTGCGATATATCTACCAGGCCAAAGCTGTCCTCCATGAGTGTGCCCAGAAACAACCAAGAAAACTCCCCTATCTTTGAGTAAGTCTTGAAACAAGGGTTCATGATTTAAAACAATAGCTGGATTATTTTCTGAAATATTTTGATCTAAAACTTTTGCAATTTCTATTTTGTCTTTATTGGTACGATAATTTAAACCAAAAATAGGTACATTAAAAATCAGAGAACTTTCATCTACTAAAACTTTCATCCCTGCCCTATTTGCACTATCTAGAAAATCCCTATAAGGACCATATTCTTCATGATTTCCAGGAGTAAAAAATACTGGTATGTCGTTTGTTAATTTTTTAAATTCATTTTCTACCCCAAAAGTATTAAAAGCAAAACCATCAAACATATCCCCTGCTATCAAAACAAAATCAGGTTTTATCTCTAATATTTTTTCTACTATTTGTTTCGCAAATTTTTCTTGATTCACAGGACCAAAATGGGTATCTGCTATCAATACAGCCTTTTTGCCGACAAGCTCGGCATGCTGAACCGGAACATGCACCTGGTAAGGAACTATTTTAATGAAAAAAGCCTGAACGATACCTACAATTCCAACCAAAGAAGCAATCACATATAAAAAGAAAGCTATTTTATTTATCGGGAAAAATACAAATTGCGAAATTAAAAAAAATAAACAAATAATAATAGAAGCAAAAAACCAATATAAAAATATTCCTCCAAAATAAGAATTAACTATATAAAAAAACTGAGAAAAATTATTTGGAAAATAACTAAATAATATATTTGAAAGTATAAAAAAAACTGGTCCAGCTATTGCGAGACTTATAATAAGTCTTTTTTGAAAAAGAGATAAATCAAAAGCAACAAAAACACCCAAAGCAGTAAAGCTAGCGATCGCAAGCAAGGTTAAACTTAAAAACGAAAAGAATAATACTTTTTCCATAGTTAATATTATAACAGATATTATTTTAAATAAAAAAATGCTAAAATGAGCTTATGATAAAAGAATTTATAGAAGATTATGGTATTGCTATTTTAGTACTACTTGGGCTTATTTTACAAGGTTTTTTCAATATTATTTTAAAAAATCCAAACATAGGAAATACTATCGCTCTGATTATCGGTATTATTGCTCTTTTGCCTATATTTTTAAATATAGTTAAAAGCATATTGCACAGGTCTTTTGGAGTGGATCTTATCGCTCTTGTTGGTATAGTCACCGCTTTGCTTTTAGGAGAATATACAGCAGGACTTATTATATTGCTTATGCTTTCTGGTGGTGAAGTTTTAGAAGGCTTTGCTCTAAAAAAAGCCCAAGACGGTATTGCGAATTTAATGAAAATAAATCCCACAAAAGCAACCGTCGTCTTAAACAATGAAGAAAAAACAATACCAACAGGTGAAGTAAAAATCGGTAGTCTTATTTTAGTCAAACAACATGAAATAATACCAATAGACGGAATAATAAAAAAAGGAGAAACTTTAATAGATGAATCAAAACTTACAGGAGAAAGTGTACCCGTAGAAAAAACAAAAGACTCTCTTGTTATGAGTGGTAGCATAAACCTAGGCGGTCCGATATACATAGAAACAATAAAAACAGATAAAGAAAGTACTTATCAAAACATCATAACTTTGGTTGAAAAAGCTCAACAAATGAAACCAAACTTTATGCGTATTGCTGACAGATATGCTGTTTATTTTACTTTTATCGCTTTTACTATAGCTCTCGGTGCGTATTTTATGAGCGGAGACTGGATGAATGCTTTGCTTGTTTTGGTTGTTGCTACCCCCTGCCCTCTAATCCTCGCAGCGCCGACTGCTTTTGCGGGTAGCATAAGTGTATTGTCCAAAAACGGAGTCGTAGTACAAAATCCAGACGCAATAGAAAGATTAGCAAAAGGTGAAGTTTTTCTATTTGATAAAACAGGCACTCTAACATACGGCACGCCCAAAGTTCACAATATCGAAATATATGATGAAAAATATTCCAAAGAAGAATTTTTAAAAATTTTATTCTCTGTAGAAAAATACTCAACCCACACACTCGCTGAATCAATTACGAAATACGCAATAGAAAACAAAATCTCTTCTTATGAAATAAATAACTTTAACGAGGAAATCGGTTCAGGTGTTTCAGGTAATACCGAAAATATACAAATAAAATGTGGTAAATGGAATTTTGTTAATGAAACCACAAATGAAGAACCTCAAAGAGAAGAGGATCAGATTTATGTTTACGCTTCTGTAGACGGAAAAACAATAGGTAGAATATCTCTTTTAGACGAAGTCCGCCCAGACATAAAAGACTTCATAAAAGAACTTAAAACAAAAGTCCAAGAAATAATGCTTATCTCTGGAGACAAGAAAAACAGAGTTGCAAAAATGGCAGAAAGTGTCGGTATAGAAAAAATACAAGCAGAATGCTCACCTTCTGATAAGGTTGCTATTGTTGAAAAGTATTTAAAAGAAGGTAAAAAGGTAATAATGATCGGTGATGGTATAAATGATGCCCCTGCCCTAACGCGTGCGGACGTGGGTATTGTATTAGGAGCTTCAAATAACACAATAGCAACTTCAAATGGAGGACTAGTGATCAAAGGAGATAATCCAAAAGTTATACTCAAGGCCATAGAGACAACAAAAAAGACAATGCATATCACAAAGCAATCCATCTTTGTAGGTATGGGATTAAGTATTGTTTTGATGTTTTTTGGAGCTTTTGGAAAATTTAGCCCGATACAAGGAGCACTCATGCAAGAGGTAATAGATATCATAGTTATCGTAAATGCTCTCAGGGTGCTTAGAATCTAATTGCAAAAAAGTTGCATTTGTGATAAAGTATAAAAATGATGAAAAAAATAATTATTTTCGTTTTTATATTAATAGTTGGTATTTTTGTATTTACACAAATAAATAAAAAAGAAGTTATAAATAACACACCAAAAATAAAAATAGTAACAAGTATTTATCCTGTAGAATTTTTCACAAAAGAAATAGCTGGGGGAAAAATAGAAGTTACAAATATAATACCAGCCGGTAC
>CAYLLX010000023.1:0-261 GCA_964384975.1 uncultured Candidatus Saccharibacteria bacterium | reverse complement strand
AAGATATCATAAAAATACAAGAAAACTCTCTGTTGATAGCAAATGGACTAGGTATGGAACCTTGGCTTTCTAAGATAGAAACTAATACAAATACTAGGATTTTGGTATTGGGTGATGAATTGGCCTATTTGGAAGGAATTGATGACGGGCACGACCACGGACATGGTCATTCTCACGAAGAAGAATTAGATCCTCATGTATGGCTCTCCCATACTTTGTCGATCAAGATGGCAGAAAAAATAAAAAATACTTTAACTGAAA
>CAYLLX010000022.1:0-10028 GCA_964384975.1 uncultured Candidatus Saccharibacteria bacterium | reverse complement strand
AGCTATCTTAGGAAGACTCTACTTCCGTACAAGTTATGGACAAAATGTATTACAACACTCAGTTGAAATGGCTCATGTTGCAGGAATGATTGCAGAAGAGCTCGGTGCTGATGTCGCAATAGCCAAAGCAGGTGCATTGGTGCATGATATCGGTAAAGCCCTAGACCACGAAGTCCAAGGAACACACGTAGAAATAGGTATCAGAATCCTTCAAAAATTCGGTGCTGATGAAAGAGTAATAACAGCTATGAAATCTCACCACGAAGACTACCCTTATGAAACAATAGAGTCAATCATCGTCCAGACAGCTGATGCAATCTCTGGAGGACGTCCAGGGGCTCGTAGAGACAGCGTAGAGAACTATATCAAGAGACTTCAAGAGTTAGAGACTTTGGTAAATAACTTTGAAGGAGTTGATAAATCTTATGCTTTGCAAGCAGGACGTGAAATACGTATATTTGTAAACACAGAAAAGGTTTCAGATATCGAAGCAAAGCTAAAAGCTCGAGAAATAGCAGACAAAATAGAGCAAGAATTAAAGTATCCAGGAGAGATAAAAGTCACAATGATAAGAGAAACAAGAGTAATAGAATACGCGAGATAGTGAGACAAAAATAAAAATCCCTAAAAAGGGATTTTTATTTTATGATTCATTATCACGGACACAGAAAACTATTGCTAAAAAGGCAAAAACATATATAATACAGATATGTCAAGCATAATCCAATTTACAATCAAAAAAGATGAAGATGGGGTTTATTGTGCTCGTGCAATAGATTTTCCTATATTTACTTCTGGAAAATCTTTACAAGAATTAGAAGAAAACATCAGAGAAGCAACTGACCTTTTCATGGAAAAAGAAGATTTAGGCTCTTTGGGTGTTTCTTCTAATCCATCTCTGTTGGTAAATTTTGAAATTCCTAAAATTTCTCATGCCTAATAAATTAAAAGATTTAAGTGGTGAAGATATCATAAAATTGCTTTATAAAAATGGTTTTATTCTTTACTCCACTAAAGGTAGTCATTCAAAATTACGAAAAATTATAGATGGAAATACTCAAAATTTAATTATTCCAATGCATAAATCAATAGCAAAAGGAACCTTGAGGGATATTTATAATCAAATTAGAGAGTATTTACCAGAGTCAGAGATCAAAGATACATTTTTTACAAAATAGATTACAAACTTGTCAAGATTTGCTCTTAAAAAAGCCTTGTTATATAATGTATATGTAGAAAAATAAAATAAATGGTCGACATTTATTTTTGTAATTTAAAAAACAATTACAAAAAATTAAAAGTTTAATAAAATTTTAGTAAAATTCTTTCAAGAAAATTATAAAATTTTTAAATAAAATGAACAAACAAGGATTAGTAGAAATGGTTCAAGGAAAATTAGGTGGTACAAAAGTACAAGCAGAAGAAGTAGTAGATAGTGTTTTTGATACAATCACATCAACTTTGAAAAAAGGAGATGATGTATCTATTGCAGGCTTTGGTATCTTTGCTGTAAAAGCAAGAGCAGCTCGTATGGCTCGTAATCCAAAAACAGGAGAACAAGTAAAAGTAGCAGCTACAAAAGTTCCAAAATTCAGAGCAGCAAAAGCTTTGAAAGACTCAGTTAAATAATTAACTAAATTAAAAAACCCCAACAGGGGTTTTTTAATTTGTCTCTAATTTGCTTTTGGTCTGTATTGCAAAGCTTCTAAAACATGATGCTTTTCGACATCCAACGCATCTTCGAGATCTGCGATAGTTCTCGCAAGTTTCAAAACCCTATGATAAGCCCTCGCTGAGAGCATAAGTCTCGAAGCGCTATTGTCTAAAATATCTCGCACTTCGTCTGTTAATTTTACAATATTATTTATATCTTTTGCTGACATCTCACTGTTAGTTTTGATATTTTTACCCAAAGAAGAAAAACGTTCTTTTTGTTTTTCGCGAGCTTTGATTATTCTTTCTTTGATTGTTTTAGAATTTTCTCTTTCAATATTTTCATTTAATTTTTTATAATCAATACTACCAACAGATACCCAAAGATCTATCCTGTCCATTATCGGTCCTGAAACTTTTCTTTTGTATCTATCGAGATCTCCCGCCCTACAAATACATTCTCTCTGTTTGGAACCCATATATCCACAAGGGCAAGGATTCATCGCAGCGACCAAAGTAAAATTCGAAGGGAAAATAGCTTGTGCTTTCGCTCTCGAAACACAAACGATATTGTCTTCCAAAGGCTGACGCAAAGACTCTATAACTTTTTTATCAAACTCCGGAAATTCATCGAGGAATAAAACTCCCCTATGAGCCAAAGTCACTTCTCCAGGTTTAGGATATGCTCCACCTCCGATCAGTGAAACATAAGAAGAAGTATGATGCGGAGCACGAAAAGGAGGCTTGGAAACAAGCACACCTTTATTTGCACCAATAACAGAATGTATCCCCGTAATTTCCAAGATCTCTTCTAGAGATAAGTCTGGCAAAATACCCGCAAAAGCTCTCGCAAGCATTGTTTTACCAGTCCCCGGAGGCCCGTACATAGCTATGTTGTGCCCTCCTGCAGCTGCTATTTCGAGTCCTCTTTTTGCTCCCTCTTGCCCCGCAACATCTGCAAAGTCTAAAAGTTTTTCATTTGTATGATAAAACTTTATTTCAGTTTTTATTTGTTTATTTATTTTTTTATTTACAACCTCTTCCCCTTTTAAATTTTTCTTTTTACTTTCATCCAAATGCTCGATAATTTCTTTCAAAGATGAGACAGGATAAATATCAACGTCTTCAATAAGAGCAGCTTCAAAAACATTCTCTTTTGGTAAAAATATTTCTTTGAAACCTTTCTTTTTTGCTTCGAGAACTATCGGCAATGTACCTTTTATTGGACGCAATTTTCCATCCAAAGAAAGCTCTCCTAAGAACAATTTATTTTCAGGATTAAATTTTATATCCCCTGCGGCTAGCATATAAGACAAAGCGATACCAAGGTCAAAAAATACTCCTTCTTTTTTTAAGTCTGCAGGCGAAAGAGAAATAACTATTTTATGATTTTTAGACTTCGGAGAAACAAATCCAGAATTTTTTATCGCACCACTCACTCGGTCTTTGGCTTCATCGACAGCTTTGTCAGGTAAACCTACAATACTAAAAGAATGCAGCCCACGAGAAAGATCCGTCTCCACAGAGACAATAACTCCATCAAGCAGATTTATTTGTGCAGAATAAACTCTTGCGAAATTCATATTTAAAATACAAAAGCCCCAAAAGGGCTTTTCATTAATTATTCATAAATTCTTTACAAGTTCTCGCTGCAGGATTTGCATCCAAACGGTCTTCTTCTATTTCTTTGCCTGAAACTTCACAAATACCGTATTTTCCATTTTCAATTTTCCCCAAAGCATCATTTATATCTGTATATCGTGCTTGTAAACTTTTTACAACACTACTACTTTCTTCAAAATCCTCAAAACGGTCTGCCATATCATTAGAATCAGACTCTGGAGCAACTAAAACATCAGGTGTTACTTCCCACTCACCTGTTTCAGTATTCAAAACAGCCATATCTTGCAATTGCAAAGTCAAAGCACTTTTTTCTTCTTCTAAAAGGTTTTTATATTTATTTAAATCTAACATACTTATATGATAACATTTTTAAAAACAAGAGCAAATACTATCTACGCACACGCCCAGCTAAAATCCTTGCAACTATTTCATTTAAAACTTTTCCATCTTTTGCAAAAACAACAGTATTTTCATCAACAAATATATACATAAAAACAATATCTCCATTTAAATCTTTTAAGACTCTAGCATTTTTATTGAAAATAAAATCATCCTCGAAATCTTTTGTTAATAAATAAGCATTGTCCATATTCAAATCAAAGCCCCACAAAGGTGCGAGATTGATAAAAATTTTATTCTCCCAATCTCTGAACACAGGAAAAACATCCGAGAAACTTTTCACCTTGATCAACATAAACATATCCCCTCCCACAGAACTTACTATCGCCCCTTCTCTCGTGTCGATCAAACCAAACATAAAAACATCATCTATAACAGAAAAATAATTATCTTTTACATCTGCATTTATTTTTTGCATAAATTCCTTAAATCCAACAATTTTATTTTTTTCTGTTAAATAAAAAGAAACGATGCTTTTGATTTTAAAACTTTTACTATTATTAAACAATCTTATTTTTTCTACTATCTTATCTTTTTCCAAACCTGTAATATCCAAAAAATCATTCTCTTCAACAAAAATAACAGGAGAAGTTCTCAATGTTATATCTTTAGCAAAAAAATTACTACTAGAAACAAAAACTATTATCACAAAAATTAAAGCCAGGATAAATAAACCCATACCTCCAAAAATAAAAAATCTATTTTTCTTTGATTCAGGAGAAAATTCTTTTTCTTCTATATCCCTTTCTGTTTGCTCTTCGAGCAATTCTCTAACTATCGTCCCTTCATTTTTCTCGACAGCTTTCGCGACGTCCTGACTAAAAGTTTTCAGGCCCGACAAACGTCCTTTTTCTATTGGTGCAACAAAATCCTCGGCCTTCACTTCTTGTTTCACCTCTTGCTTTATTTCTTCTGTTATTTCTGGTATTTCTTTTTCTGATATTTCTTCTGTTTTATTTTCTATTTTATCTCCTTCTGTATCTGGTATTTTATTTTCAGTTTCTGTTACTATATTTTTATTTTCCAAAGTTTCTTCTTCCATATCTTAATTATAGTAAATAAAACAAACAAATACCACCACGTCAAACGTGGCGGTATTTTAAAAACATCTCCCCGAGTTTTTTACAAACTATTTTATAAACTATGCAACCTTATTCAAAGGATTTTGAAAAAATTCTTTATCTGCTTCTTTTATAGACAAAGCGATTTTTCCATTATCTCTGTCTACTTTTACAATTTTTACAGGCACGATCATTCCTTCTTTTACCAAGTCTAAAACTCTTTCAACTCTAAAAGGTGCAAGCTCTGATATGTGTATCAAGCCGTCAGTGTATTCATTGAGTCTCGCAAAAGCACCAAAGTCTGCGATTCTCACTATTTCTACTTTCATAGTTTCCCCTTCTTGAAATTGATGAGTCATAGCCTCGATAATACTCAAAGCTTTTTCTGCTCCACCTCCTTTTCCTGAAACATAAACAGTTCCGTCATCTTCGATAGTTATTTCAGCCCCTGTTTTTTCTTTTATTTCTTTTATAGTTTTACCTCCAGAACCGATAACTTGTCCTATTTGATCTTGTCTTATTTTCAAAACCAAAATCTTTGGAGCATTTGGAGAAATATCTTTTCTTGGTTCACTAATAGATTTTTTAATAATTTCTAAAATATGAACTCTCGCTTTTTTAGCTTGCTCGAGAGCTTCTGCTAGAATTTTAACAGGCACACCGTCCACTTTTATATCGAGCTGTATAGCGGTAATACCGTTTACTGTTCCCGCTACTTTGAAATCCATATCTCCGTGATGATCTTCTGGTCCTTGAATATCAGTGAGGATTTTGTACTCATTTTCATTTTTCAACATCAACCCCATAGCAATACCCGCCACAGGATTTTTGATAGGTACACCTCCGTCCATCAAAGCCAAAGTCGAAGCACAAATAGATGCTTGAGAAGTAGAACCATTTGAAGCCATAGATTCAGAAACCAAACGAATAGTATAAGGGAATTCTTCCGGTGAAGGCAAAACCATAGCCAAAGCTTTTTCTGCCAAAGCACCGTGACCTATTTCACGACGATTCCAGTTTCTCCAGAAGAAAAAGGAGGGAAATTATAATGATGCATAAATCTCCTGCTCATATCTATATCCATACCGTTCACGACTTGCTTGTCTTCTGGTCCACCTAAAGTCAAAGCAGTAAATACATGCGTACCTCCGCGATAAAAAATACCACTACCATGCAAAACACTAGACACTCCTCCTGCTTGTGCATAAATATCACGCACTTCGTCCATACCTCTTCCGTCCGCTCTTTTATTTTCTTCTATTGCTTTTTTGTGCAAAAATTCATTTTCTGTTTCATCAAACAAGTTATCCTCTGGAGAAAAGTCTTCTCTTGTTGGATAACTTTCTTTTACCAAATTATTCCAGACTGTATGTAGGTCGTCTATCTTTGCTTTTCCAACTCCAGAAAAAATAGCTTCTTCCATTTTTGGTAAAATATTTTCATTGAAAAGTTTCACAGATTCTTCAGATATTTTTTCATGCTCGATAACTCTTTTTTCTTTGCCTATTTCTTTTGCTATATTTTTCTGAAAATCTTCGAGTTTTTTAATCTCAGCCAAAGCGAGCTCAAAAGCAGAAACTATCTCACTTTCAGATATTTCTCTACCTGAAGCCTCGATCATATTTATAGTATTATCTTTTCCACAAACAGTCAGGTCGTATTGATAAGGATATTCTTCTCCTCTCAAATCAGTAGTAGCATTTATTAAAATATTTTCTCCAGAATATTTTCCAACTCTCACACAACCCACAGGCCCCGCCCAAGGAATATTGGAAACAACCAAAGCCAAAGACGCCGCATTCACCGCAAGCATCGCAGGATCATTTTCATCACAAGCCAAAACTGTTACGATAACTTGCACAGCATGACGCATCTTTTGATCAAAAAGAGGTCTGATAGTTCTATCGATAACACGACTAGCGAGTATCGCTTCGGTCGAAGGTTTGCCTTCTCTTCTAATAAATTGTGAACCCAGAATTTTACCCGAAGCATAAAATTTCTCGGCATAGTCCACAGTAAGATTAAAAAATCCTAGACCTTTTTGTTTGTCCTTACTCATACAAGCCGTAGCCATAACGACAGTCTCGCCATATTTAAGCATCACAGACCCTTGTGCTTGATCCGCCAAATCACTAAAAATAGCGGTCATCTTTTTCCCACCGATTTCTATAGAATATTCTTTTTGTTGCATCATTTTATTTTAAAAGCTTGTCCTCAGACTAAAGTATTGTTTTTGTGTAACTGCACAAAACACTACTGTGTGTCCAAGGGCAAACTGATTAACTTTTAAATATCAATATTTACATACTGATTATTTCCAATATATCACCTTTTTACTCAAAAGTCATTAAATACTGTTAATTTTTAATGGTTAATCAAAGAGTGAAAAACAAAACCGCGTAAAGACGCAAAGATGCTCCTTTTTTAAAATAAAAAGGACCCAAGTTTCCAAGGGTCCAATATTCTAAGTGTCAAAAACAAAATGTTTAAGACACTAATTGCGGGGTCACGACACGATGCGAAATAGCAGCACGCCACACATTGTCGTACTCAAGGCTGCGCACGCTGACGCTGAGACCGTCAGAGTAGACGAGCACATAAGCAACGAAGAACTGATCTTCTACCTTGAACAGGAAGAAAGTCGCCCATCCGTCTTTGCGTAACCAGTTGGGATGCTTTTTGCAAAAGTTCTTTATCTGGGCTTGTGTCAGACACAACTTATCCAGATCGGTTCCAAGGGAACCGAACATTTGCGCAAAGGTGCCGTCCTTTACCAGTTCGTGCACATCCACAGTCTGTTCTTTTGTGGCGATGCCGGCCTTGTTGGTAACCCATTTCTTGAAGTCGTCATCAACACCCGATGGAAAAACTTCCTTAGCATCTGCTAATGTCTCTTTGCCATCGAGAGCATCGAGCATTATTGTTTCGGCTCCGGAAAGCAGTTTAAGGTAAAGCAGTCCAGCCAATTCTTGGGCCGATTTCTGCTCGAGAGTTTTAGTTCTCATTTTTTTTAAAAATAAAGGTACAAATTATTAGGCTAGGTCACTTTTTTACAAAAGTACATACAAGGTCGCTCTCGCCGTTGAACATATATATTATATCATATTATGTTAAAAAAAGCAAGTTTTTATGCGATACATTAAAATTATAAGTGTTGAACTTTCTTTTTGAACTTATGAAAAAAATTCCCCTAGGTCAAACCTACAGGAATACTAAAACAGAGAGAGGTTTTGTCCCGTCATGGCTGGATCTTACCTCTCTCTGTTTTGTTTTAATGTTATATGTTACGTGTTGCGTGTTTTATGTTACGCGTTATGTGTTTTCCTCCCCCCACTCACACCTATCAGATACTTTCTAGGATTCTCAGAAAGATCTACAAAGTCGTCCACAACTTCTCTGAGTTTAGAAGAAGTAGATTTACCGAAAGATACAACTTCGACTTGCACACCTATAGTCTGCAAATATTCTACGAGCGGAGTAAAGTCTCCATCTCCAGAGATAATAACAACAGCGTCCAAACGAGGTGCCATTTTGATAGCATCCACAGCCAGCCCGACGTCCCAGTCTGCTTTTTTTGCTCCCCCTGCAAATATTTGCAAGTCTTTTGTTTTTGTTTCAATGCCGAGTTTTGATAATGCATCAAAAAAGTTTTTCTCATCTCCTGCTTCTGTGGTGATAACATAAGCGACAGCACGCACGAGCTTTCTACCTGCGACTGCTTCTTTTAAAACTGCTCCAAAGTTCACCCGAGCTTTGTATAAATTCCTAGCAGAATGATAAAGATTTTGTGTATCGATAAAAACTCCTATTCTTTGTTCTTTGTGTTTTATTATTGACATATTTTAATTATACTACTTTTTAAAAATAAAAAACAAAACCGCGTCTAGCGCGGTTTTGTTTTAAGCTAAGTTCATTTTTTGCATCAATGCATCGTAACGAGTCTTGTCTTTTCTTTGTAGATATTTTAAGTGTGCTCTACGATCTGCAACCATCTTGATCAAACCTCTACGAGAGTGGTTATCTTTCTTGTGTTTTTTTAAATGCTTTGCCAATTCGTCTATTTGAGCAGACAAAACAGAAACTTGAACCTCAGGAGAACCTGTGTCCTTGTCGTGAACTTGATTTTTCTTAATGATTGTTTGTTTTTTCTTTGTAGCTAACATATATAAAGTATAGCATAAAGCCAAGAAAAATGCAAGCCCCCTGTATTTCACAAAATCCTCTGCCCAAAACTGCAAAAATAATAACGTCGCACAATATTTTCTGTAAATATGCTAAAATTAAAATATGTCAAAAGAGATGGAAAAGTTTAAAAGACTTTTTTTAGAATACATAGAAATAGAAAAAGGTTCTAGCCTACGAACTATCGAGAATTACGATCACTATATAACTCGTTTTTTCAATCACGCAAAAATACAAAACCCAGAAGACATAACAGAAGAAGTGGTTCGAGAATTTAGACTCTGGCTCAACAGGCAATCCACCGGCAACAATAAAAAAACAGGCAAAACTCTTTCCAAAAAAACTCAAAATTATTACATGATCGCCTTGCGTGTCTTTTTAAAATTCTTGATGAAAAGAGGAATAAAATGCATATCTGCAGAGAGTATCGACTTGGCTAAAATTTCGGAGAGATCTCTCGATCTTATTTCCGAAGGCGAACTCGCTCGACTTCTCGAAGCTCCAAAAGGCGACGATATAAAGTCACTAAGAGACAAAGCGATACTCGAACTTTTATTTTCTACGGGACTGCGTGTATCTGAACTCTGTTCCCTTACGAATGATCTCGATTTATCTTTAGACGAATTTTCTATCCGAGGAAAAGGAGGTAAAGTGAGAGTTGTATTTATTTCTGACGAAGCTCGTAAAGCTTTGCGTTCTTATCTCGCACAAAGAAAAGACATGGAAGAAGCTTTGTTCGTCCAAGTAGGTAAAGAAGTTTTAAATAAAAAAACAGGGGCACTCACTCGCAGATCCATAGAACGCATCGTGAAACAATACGCGGTAATAGCTGGTATTTCAAAAAAAGTTACTCCGCACGTTATTAGACACTGTTTTGCAACAAACCTCCTTTCTAACGGAGCAGACATAAGAAGCGTCCAAGTAATGCTCGGACATTCAAACATAGCCACCACTCAAATATATACACACGTCACAGACAAACAACTCCGTGAGATTCATAAAAAGTTTCATAACAGGAAGTAGGTTACACAAATTCGAAAAATATATTTTTCAACCACGAGAATTTTTTGCTAAAAATTCTCTCTGTCCGTCGCCGTCGCTCCTCCCAAG